>DATBPR010000141.1:0-2005 GCA_036561285.1 Candidatus Limnocylindrales bacterium
GGCGATCGCGCGGGATCGAGCGGCAGCAGCTCAAGTGGTTCCTGTTCGTGGCATCCATCTCGGCTGCCTGCCTCGCCGTGTCGATCGTCACGGTGACCGGCCCGATCTCCGACTCGGCGTGGATTCTCGGGCTCGTGACAATGGCGTTCGTCCCGATCGCGATCGGCGTCGCGGTGCTGCGATATCGCCTCTACGAGATCGACCGCATCGTCTCGAGGGCCGTGGGCTACGCGCTCGTGACCGCGGCGATCGCCGCCCTCTTCGTCGCCGTCGTGCTGGTGGCGGAGGCGCTGCTCGCGCCGTTCACGGAGGCGAACAGCCTGGCGGTCGTCGCATCGACCCTGATCGTCGCGACCGTCTTCCAGCCGCTTCGGCGGGCCATCCAGCGGACCGTCGACCGCCGGTTCGACCGATCGACGGTGGACGCGGATCGTGCCGTCGCCCTCCTCGCCGATCGGTTGCGCGCCGCGGTCGAGCTCGACGGGCTGCAGGCCGACATCCTGCAGACGGTCGCGGGCACCGTGCACCCGGCCATGGCGCGGATCTGGCTGCGCGGTCACGAATCCCGGCCGCAGGAGCTCTAGAAGCCGGGACCTGGCCTACGGGAGGAGCGGCGGGGTCCCGCCAGGTCCGCCCGCGGGCGTCCGGTTCAGCCAGCCGCGGAGCCACCAGCCGGTCACGAGCGCTCCGACCGCCGGCACGCCGGCACCGATTGTCGCGACGATCAGGAGGGCGAGGATCAGCCAGCGGATGCTGTCGATCGCCGCGCCGAGCTGGTCGCCGCCCAGCTGCTCGCCGAGGGTCCGGACCTGGTCGCCGAGCGCCTGGAGCGAGCGCGCATTCGCCTCCAGCGCGGACCGGTTCCCGACGAGGCTCTTCGAGACCTGGTCGAGCTGGCTGGTGACGTCCGTCAGGTTCGTCGCGATCTCGCCGAACAGCGTCGCGAGCCGCCCGAGCGGCTGGGCGCCGATGATCGTGACGGCATTGGCCGCACTCTCGAGGTCGCGCAGGCGGGGGACGATCTGGCGCATGTCGTCGGTGGCGCCGAGGAGCGCGCTCGAGCCGCTGTCGAGGGTCGTCGCGAAGCTGGCCGCGGTCGTCCCGGCGTCCTCGAGGGCGGTCGCCGTCCTGTCGAGGACCGCGGAGACGCCGCCGGCGTTGGTGGTGAGCTGATCCGTGAGCGCCGTCACTCGGCCGAAGGCCAACGCGAGCAGCAGGGCAGCGATGATCGCGCCGACGAGGGCGACCACCCCGTAGGCGATGAGGATCCGCGACAGGAGCCGCAGGCGCCCGGCCCGTTCCGGCGCCCCGGGGAGCGGGGCAGCGGCCGTCGGGCCGACCGGCGGGGCCGGCGACGACGCCGCCTCCCAGCCCGGTCCGCTCACCGGATCGTCACGCAGAACTCGTTGCCTTCGGGGTCCGCGACGATCGTCCACCGGAAGTCGCCGAGGTTGTGGTGGGCGACGACCGAGCCGCCGATCGCGACGAGCCGTTCCACCTCCGCTTCCAGGTCGCCGGCGTCCCAGTCGACATGGGCCCGGTTCTTGACGATCTTCGGCTCGGGCACCTGCTGGAAGAGGATCGCGAAGCTCACCCCGCTGCCGTCGGGCGGCCGGAGGGCGACGAACTGGTCGTTGATCCGGCGCGAGGTCCAGCCGGTCGCCGCCTCCCAGAACGGGACGACGACGTCGTGCGACGCGCAGTCGATGACGACGTTGTGGGGGTGGAGGTCCGGCGCCCGGAGACGCGGGTCCCCGGCGGACGCGGGACCGCCACTCACCGCCAGGCCGACCGCGCGGCGTCCGGATACAGCCGGACTCGCCGGTACGGCTCCCGCCCCCGCGAACGCGACACGAGGTTGGCCCGCTCCGCCATCTGGTGCTGGAGCCGCCGGATGTAGGCGTTCTGCGGCGACAGCTCGACGGCCTCGGACGACGACAGGACCGACTCGATCGCGTCCTCGGTCTCGCGCAGGGCCGCTTCCCGCGGATCGATCTCGAGCGAG
>DATBPR010000142.1:0-6743 GCA_036561285.1 Candidatus Limnocylindrales bacterium
CGGGGATCAGCGTCCGGTCGCGATAGAACGGCACCGTCGAGACGACGTGGTGCATCATCCCCACGAGCGTCTTCGAGAGATCCGGCGTGATCACCTGGCCCTTCGCGGGGAGCTGCCGGGCGTTGACGCCGACGGCCTGGACGATGTGCGGCTGGATGAGCTGGCCGCCGTTCATCATCGACGCGTAGGCCGACACGAGCTGGAGCGGCGTGACCGCGACGCCCTGCCCGAAGGCGCCGTTCGCGACGTCGATCTGGCGCCACGGCCGCGTCGCCGGGTCGCGGACGATGCCGCCAACCTCGCCGGCGAGGTCGACCCCCGTCGGCGCGCCGAACCCGAACCGGAGCCACGTCGAGTGGAGGATCGCGGCGGCACCCTTCGTCGTCTTGTCGAGCCCGAGCGCGACCTTCGCGGCGACGACGTTCCGCGAGTAGGCGATCGCGTCCTCGAACGTCATCCAGCCCTTGGCCTTGTGGTCGGCGTCGTCGACATGGGTCCGCCCGCCGTCGAGCCTGAGGATCCCGGTGTCCTTGATCCGGGTGCTCGTCGTCACGTCCCCGCGCTCGAGGGCCGCAACGGAGGTCAGCATCTTGAAGACCGACCCCGGCTCGTAGACGGAGCTGACGATCGGGTCGATGAAGCGGTTGGGGTTGCTGGTGGCAATCGCCGAGTAGTCGTTCCCGTCGTAGGACGGATAGGACGCCTCCGCGAGGATCTCGCCGGTGTACGGGTTCATCACGACGGCCGACACGGACTTCGCCCGGTCCGCGGCCCACGCGGCGAGGATCTCCTGCTCGACCGACAGCTGGAGCCCGGCGTCGATCGTCAGGCGGAGGTCCTCGCCGGGCTGGCCCGGATCGGTGACGACCGCGCTCTCGGGGATCTGCCGCGACGCGATGTCCTTCTGGGCCTGGACGATCCGCGGCTTCCCGTTGAGCTGCTCCTGGTAGTACTGCTCGACGCCGTACTGGCCGACGCCGTCGCGGTTTACGAAGCCGAGGATCTTCGCCGCGAGGGTCGTGTTGGGAGCGCCGCCGGCCTGCGGATAGACACGGACCGGCTCCGGCTCGAGCGCGAGGCCCTTCAGCGTCCCGCTCGTGATCGCGGCCTGGATCTGGCTGGAGACGGCCGAGTCGAGACCGTGGGCGAGGATCACGTACTTCCGCTCGGAGGTCTCGCGGTCGGTCAGCGTCTGGGCATCGGTCCCGGTCAGGCCGAGGACATTGACGAGGATCGAGGCGACGTCGCGGCGGGTGACCGAATCGATCTCGGACGGCGTCGAGATGAGACGCTGCCGCTCGATCGTGGTCGCGAGGACGACGACGCCGGTCCGGTCGTAGATGTCGCCGCGCTTGCTCGGCGTCTCCTCCCGCATCGTCGTCTGCTGGAACGCCTCGTTCGAGAGGCGATCGCGCTCGCCGACCTGCCAGTAGGCGAGGCGGGCGAGCAGGGCGGATCCGACCGTCGCGAAGACGATCAGGAGGAACAGTGCGCGGCGGCGCGAGTCAGTCCGGCCCATCGGCGATGCGTCGATCCGTCAGTGGCCGCCGACGACGACGGGCGCCGACAGCTGGGTCAGGCCTGCGTCGATGGCGAGCTTGCGGATCGCGGGATCCTGGGTGAGGCGGTTCAGGTCGGTCAGCAGCTCCTGCTTGCGGACGAGGAGCGCATCCCGCTCGGTGTTGAGCCGCTCGAGGTCGTAGCTGGTCGCCGACACACGCATCGTCTGGGCGAGCGAGAAGAACGCCAGGACGAACGCGACGACGATCGCTCCCAGCATGATCGGGAAGCGGTTCGGCCGGCGACGGGCGCGGACGGCGCCGCGGACGCGGCGGCGTGGGAGCGTCGGGACGTCGACGACCCGCGAGCGCTGGGGCAGGAACGGGGTCCGGGGGCGCGCCCCGGAGTAGACCGCCACTCCGCCCTACTCGCCGAGCACGAAGCGGAGCCGCGGGGCGCGCGGGTCCATGAAGGCGAGCGGATCGACCTGCGGCGCGATCCCGAAGCCGTCGAGCTCGAGGTCGTCCTCGGCCGGGTTGTGGCGACGATCGGTCTGCCGCTCGTGGAGCTCGTGTTGGCGCCTGCCGTACGTCCGGCGGCGGCTCGACTGATGACGCTTGCTCACGATGAGTCCTCCCTTCCGGTGGTCGATGACGGAGTGATCAGGCGGCGAGGCGCTCGGCGGCCCGCAGGCGGGCGCTCCGGGCGCGAGGGTTGGCGGCGATCTCGGCCGCGGACGGGGTCAGTGACGGGCCGGTCACGAGCCGGAGACGGGGATTCCGGCCGCAGACGCAGACCGGCAGCTCGGGCGGGCAGACGCAGCCACGCCGCTCGGCGGCGATGAAGCGCTTGACGATCCGGTCCTCGAGGGAGTGATAGCTCAGGACGACGAGCCGGCCGCCCGGTCGCAGGAGGTCGACCGCGGCGGCAAGCCCGTCCTGGAGTGCCTCGAGCTCCTCGTTGACGGCGATCCGGAGCGCCTGGAAGACGCGGGTCGCGGGGTGGATGCGGCGGCGGACCCGCGGATTGCCGGGAGCGACGCGCTCGACGAGCGCCGCCAGGTCCTCGGCGGTCGTGATCGGCTGGGTCTTCCGCTCGGCGACGATCGACCGGGCGATGCGCGGCGCCTGCGGCTCCTCGCCGTAGCGCCGGAAGAGCGCTGTGAGCTCGCTGGCGTCGAGCGTCGCGAGCAGCTCCGCGGCGGGTACGCCACGCGATGTGTCGAAGCGCATGTCGAGCGGTCCGCCGGTCCGGAAGCCGAAGCCGCGCTCGCGATCGGCCAGCTGGAAGCTCGAGAGCCCGAGATCGAAGAGCATCCCGTCGACGGCGCCGAAGCCGGCTTCCGGGGCGACCGTCGGGAGCTCCC
Organism: Candidatus Limnocylindrales bacterium; assembly: GCA_036561285.1. Taxonomy (GTDB): domain Bacteria; phylum Chloroflexota; class Limnocylindria; order Limnocylindrales; family CSP1-4; genus CF-46. The sequence continues at coordinate 2,867 of DATBPR010000142.1, forward strand.
GGAAGTTCGCCTGGCGAAGGACGAGACGATCCCCGAATCGGGGCTGGAGGCGACCGGCGACTCTGGCGATGGCCGCCCCATCGGCGTCGAGGCCGAGGAGGCGGCCACCAGGCGTGGTCGCCTCCAGGATCCGCTCGGTGTGCCCACCGCCGCCGACCGTGGCATCGATCTGCAGGCTGTCCGGCGCCGGAGAGAGCATCGACATGACCTCCTCCACCAGCACCGGCAGGTGCCCTTCCTGCATCAGTCCTCCACCATTCGAACGCCGGATCCCGAGCGGACCCCGGAAGCGCATGTGGTCGGTCCGCCCGCCTCCGCGGCCGGACCGTTGGCTCAGATGCCGAGACCCTCGATGGCCTCGGCGAGCGCGGCCGGATCCTCGAGGCTCCGGCGGTACGGCTCCCAGCGATCGGGAGCCCAGATCTCGGCGTGGTCTCGCGTGCCGACGACGACGGCCTCGGCCGCGAGTCCGGCCATGTCCCGGAGAAAGCCGGGGATGAGGACGCGGCCCTGTCCGTCCAGCGTCGTCTCGACGGCGCCGGCGAAGATGAACCGCTCGAACCGGCGAGAGCGCTCGTCGGTGATGGGCAGCGTCGCGACCTTGTCGGCGAGCGCGTCCCAGCTGGCCCGGGTGTGGATCGCCAGGCAGTTCTCGAGCCAGCGCGACACGACCAGCCCCGCGTCCAGCTGGGCGCGGAACCGCGAAGGGACGGCGAGCCGTCCCTTGTCGTCCACCGAGTGCCGGTACTCGCCGGTGAACACCTGACGGGGATCCCCACTTCCGGGAGCGATGCCTGGTCGGTGTGTGCGAACGGCCCCGCCTCGTCTGGGACGCTGTCCCCACTTTGGGCCACTTCACACCACTTCGGCGCATCATAGCGCGCCGCGAAGGCCCGTCAATGGGGTTTCGGCAAAAGGCGTGGAGAGTGCCGCGAAGGGCGGACGCGCCGGGGCTGGCCTCCGCCGGGCGGTTCCGCGTCGCCGGCCGCGTCAGGCCGGTCGGGTCAGCGCGTCGGGGTCGGGATGCGCAGCCGGTCGCCGGCGTGAATCGGGACGCGGAGGTTCGGGTTCATCGCCCGCATCCGGTCGTATCTGACCCCGAACCAGTTGGCGATGCTCACGAGGTTGTCGCCCGAGCGGATGACGTAGACCCAGCAGCTCGGGGTCGACGGACACGGGGTCAGCACGGCAAAGCGGTCGCTGCTCGGCTTCGGCTTCGGGGTCGGCGCCGGCGTGGGGGCGGGGGTTGGCGCGGGCGTCGCCACCGCCGGCGAGGGGCTCGGCGTCGGGGCGGGCTGCGAGGACCCGGCCGTCGGGGCGGGACCCGACGCGGGCAGGGCGGACGGACCGATCGACGCGCCGACCACGGCCTGCGACGAGCCCGGGGTCGGTGCCGCCGCGAGGTCGGACGGCGACGAGGTCGAGAGCGCGAGCTCGAACCCGCCACGGACCGCCAGGAACCCGAACGACGCCGCGATCGCCGCGACGAAGACGAGCGCGGCGATGATCACCGCCGGCGAGATCGGCTGGCGGACGGGCGCGACCGGCGGAGCTTCGACCAGCTGGCGGCCGCGCAGGAAGCGCGGGCAGTTGGCGTGGGCCGCCGTCAGGCAGACGAGCTCCTGCTGGCGCGCCGACTGCGGGACGGCATCCGCCAGGGCGGTGCAGCGGTGGGCGGAATCGACCGTCGGGAGGGCCGGGCCGAGCGTGCCGTCGGCTCCCTCGCGGGCCAGGTACGGGCAGATCGCGATGCCCTCGGCGGGCGACGGGACGGGGGCAGCGCCGAACGGACTCGGCTGTCGCGTCCGGATGGGACCGGCCGGCGGCCCCGCAGTCCGACCCTCCTCCACACGACCTCCGCGCGCTCGCCCCCCGTGACCGGCCGGGAGTCTAGTACGTTTGGCGTGTTGCCGTTCGGCTCGGCCCGGTGTTATCGTGCGCCGCCAGATCGGCCGTGGACCGATCGCCCGCGCCTGAGGCACGCCAGCCCCCAATGGCTCTGCCGCTTCCGATCATCACGCCCGAGTCCGACGCGTATCGTCTCGCACCCCAGCGGATCAAGCGCTGCACCTTCCGCCGCCTGATTCAGCTCGAGAGCGGCGCGGAGCGCCTGTACGACGTCGAGTGCCTGCTCCCGGACCGGCGTGTGCCGATCCCCCTCGGCAACCTAGACGCCGCCACGCCGATCTGCAACGCGTGCACGGCCCCGCACACGTTCCGCCCGGACGAGGACTGACGAGCCCGGTTCAAATTGTCGGTCCGATGAGCGCCCTCGTCTCGTGGCCGTGATGACCCGCCCTTGACCGCGCACTGATACTCGGGCCGTACCGTGACCGAGACCGGCCGACTCGAGACATTTGCAGACGGCGTCTTCGCGATCGCCATCACGTTGCTCGTGCTCGCGATCCGACTGCCGACTCCTGATGAGGACCTCGGAGCGGCGCTCCTCCGCCAGTGGCCCGAGTTCGCCGGCTACGTGGTGAGCTTCCTCACCATCGGGATCATGTGGGTGCAGCACCACCGCCTGTTCACGCTGATCCGTCGATCGAACAGCACGTTCTCAATGATCAACGTCATCTTCCTGATGTTGATCGCCTTCGTCCCGTTTCCGACGGCCGTGCTCGCCCAGCGGCTCGGAAGTGACGTGGACACGGTCGGGGCCACGATCCTCTACGGCGCGACGATGACTGCGATCGCGGTCCTGTTCAACGCGATCTGGCGGTACGCCTCCGCGTATGGAGGTCATCTCCTCGTGGCCGAGATCTCGGCGTCCAGGCGGGCGGAGGCGCGCGGGTATCGGTACGGGGTGCCGGTCTACGCCGTCATCACGCTGCTGGCCTTCGTCAATCCGTATCTCAGCGTCGTTGGGTTTGCAGCGTTCGCTGCCTTCTGGGCGCTTCCGATCGCCGGCCCGACGAGCTACGACTGATCTCGAAGATCGGAACGTCGCCGCACGACGGAAGCTGGAGCGTCAGCGAGGCCGTCTGTAAGCCGAGTTCTGTCGCGGCGGCTTGCGCCGTCGCGGATGGCCATCCATCTGGGGCCGCCGGTTGCCCGACGGCTCATGCGGCCGACCCGAGGGCTGGGCAGCGCACCTCTCCCCGCGGTTGCCCGCGGTTACGCCCTCCTATTTGGCCTTGCTCCGGGTGGAGTTTGCCTCGTTTCACTCCGCCACCGGCTTGCGCCGGCGGCGGCATCGTCACTGTGGCACTGGTCCTCGTCTCGCGACGGACGGGCGTTACCCGCCACCCTGCGCTGCGGAGCTCGGACTTTCCTCACGCCGTTCAACGGGGTTGCCCCCGACGTGGCGCGCGGCCATCCGGCGGCCTCGCTGACCGGGGGATTCTACCCGCGCGGTTCAGGGTTGCCGATGGCACGATCGGATCGCGTCGACGTCAGTACCCGATGTTGACCGGCGAGAGGTCCCTGGCCGCAACGACCAGGAGCGCGAAGACACCGACGACGGCGAAGGCGACGAAGATCGCCGGCCAGCCCTTCCGAACCATCGTCCGGAACGTGACGACGAGCCCGATCACGTAGGTCGCGAGGAAGAGGCCCTTGAAGATGAAGCTCGGCACGAGCAGGACGACGATCAGCGTGTAGAACCCGAGCACGATGAGGATCAGCAGGCTGACGAACTGGACGAACGCGTCGAGGAGGAGCCAGATCAGCGAGCGGTCCGGCGGGTCGTCCGCGTCGGTCGCGGGATCTGGGCGTTCGGCGCCGTCTGTCATGCGTCAGCCCTCGACGGCCTTCGCGAGGACGATCGCGCCGGCCGGTCCGGTCAGGTGCAGTCGCCCGTCGGCGTCGAGGCTGACCCGATCGGCGCTCACGAGGACGTCGCTGAACGCGGCCTCGACCTGACCGACCCGCGGGT
>DATBPR010000143.1:0-4774 GCA_036561285.1 Candidatus Limnocylindrales bacterium
CGAACGCGGATCCGGCGACGATCGAGCTGGCGACCGACCTCGGGTGCCGGGCGTTGTCGATCGAGTGGCACGCTCTCGACGCCGGTTCCGTTGACCGCTGTCGGGACGCGGGCCTCGAAGTCGCGGGCTGGACCGTGCGCCGCCGCCCGACGTTCCATCGCCTGGATCGGCTCGGCGTGACAGCGGTCTGCGTCGAGGGCGCCGCGCTCGACGGCTGAGCGGCCCCGCCGGCCGGCCCGGGACGGATCCACGCCCCGCGACGCGCCCGCCTTCGGTCGCGGGCGGCGGCCTATCCTCCGACGATGACCAGCACGGATCGCGCGGACCTCGTCGTCGTCGGCGCCGGCACGATCGGTGGCTGGGCGAGCACGTTCGCCGCCCTCGACGGGATCGGCAAGGTGGTCGTCGTCGAGCGGGGGATCGCCGGGCAGGGCGCAAGCAGCCGGGCGGCCGGGATCGTGCGGGCCCAGGGCGGAACGCCGACGACGGTCGCCCTCGGCCGCTGGTCCATCGACTTCTACCGGAGCCAGACCGACCACTTCGGGACCGACAGCGGCTTCCGCGAGCTGGGCTACGTGATCCTGGCGGTGACCGAGGAGGACGAGCGCGCCGGGCGCGAGCGGGTCGCCATGCAGCGGGCGGCCGGGCTCGACGTGCGCTGGCTCTCCGCGCCCGAGGCGGCCGCCGTCGACCCGACCCTGAGCCCGGACGGCCATCGTGGTGGCAGCTTCCTGGCGACGGACGGCCACATCGATCCGCCGCGGAACGTCCGCGCCTACTCGCTCGCCATGCAGCGGGTGGGCGTCGAGCTGCGCGAGCGGACGGCATTCACGGGCCTCCGCACGGAGGCGGTCGCCGGCCGCGCCCAGCGGGTGGTGGCCGTCGAGACCGACCGCGGCGTCATCGAGACCGAGCGAGTCCTCCTCACCGGTGGCCCCGGTCTCCGGGCCGTCGGACGACTCGCCGGCATCCGGATCCCGGCCGGGGCGGTGCGCCATTCCGTCGCGGTCCTCGAGCCGCACGAGGCGTTTGCGGACCGTCAGCCGATGGTCTTCGACATCGGCGCGGGGCTCTACTGGCGGCTCGAGGAGGGCGGGTTGCTCTTCGGCTGGAGCGATCCGAACGACCAGCCCGGGGAGGCCCGCGAGATCGACTGGACGATGTACGAGGCGATGCGCGAACGGCTGGCGGGGTTCGTGCCGGTCACGCGCGGGCTCGGCCTGCGGAAGATCTGGGCCGCGACGATCGACTTCACGCCCGACCACCTGCCGATCCTCGGGCCTGGCCTGTCGGCGGCGGACGGCACCCGGATCGAGGGCGTGACGGTCGCCTCGGCGGGCGGCCACGGAATGATGTGGGGACCGGCGGTCGCGCGGATCGCGGCGGACCTTGCCAGGACCGGGAAGACGGCCCTGGTCGGCGTCTCGGACCTCGGGCTGGATCGCTTCGACGAGACCGGCCGGAGCCGCCTCGCGACCGATCCGATCGCACTGCAGTTCCCGGTCGACGCCGAGGGCGACGAAGCCCTCATCGTCCCGACGGGCGCGGGCTGATTCTCGCGCCCCGGACCACGCGACGGCAGCGGCCGACGCGCAGCGGGAGCGTCAGGCCGCGGCGGCGCTGCGGCGGGCCGGGTGACGGAGCGCGGCGAGGGCAGCGGCGACCCGCGATCGGCCGGCCGGCTTCGGCGGCACGGACACGTAGCGGTGGCGGAACTCGGCGTTCCGGGCCTCCTCGGTGGCGATGAAGAAGTAGTAGGCGGCGATCGGCTGCATCTCGGCTGGTCCTCACGTGGCGGTGGACGTTCCCGATCCTCGCCGCTGCCGCCGGTGCGGGACATGGACGCGCGTGGCGAGCGGCATGGACATCCGTCGAGGGGCCTGACCCGTCGAGGACTGGCGCCTCAGCGGCGGTCGCGGTCCAGGAGGTCGGGCGGGACGAGCCAGCGGAGGGTGCCGCGCTCCTCGACGATCGGGCCGCGGACGTCGATCCGGAGGAACGCGCCCTTCTTCATCGTGACGTCCGGCGTGCCGGTCAGCGTCGAGACCAGGTCACTGAAATCCGGGTCGTGCCCGACCAGGATGGCCCGCTTCGGCGCGCCGGCGTCGGCCAGGATCTCGTCGACCGTCAGCGGCTCGAACGCGCTGCCGAGCCGCTCGTCGACCCGGACGGTCGCGCCCAGACCGTCGGCCACGATCTCCGCGGTGCGCAGCGCGCGGACCTTCGGCGAGCTGATCAGGGCGTCCACGCGGAACCGGGTGCCGTGGAGGAAGGTCGCCAGGCGCTCGGCCTGGGCCTCGCCCTTGGGGCTCAGTGGGCGCTCCGCGTCGTCGCCCATCCAGTCCTCCGGATCGCCCGCGTCGGCGTGCCGCAGCAGGTAGAGCTGAGTCGTGTCAGGTCGGTCGCCGCTCATCCGTCGAGCGTAGCGAGGAACGCGGTGATCCGTCCCCGCAGATCGGCAAGCGTCGCGCGGTACACGTCGAGCTGCTGCTCCTCCGTTCCGGAGGCTCCGACCGGGTCCGGGATGCTCCAGTGGGTCCGGACCGCAGGCCCCGGGAAGACGGGGCACTCCTCGGCTGCATCGTCGCAGACCGTGATCACGTGGTCGAACTCCCGGCCGAGGAGCTCCGTCATCGGTTTCGAGCGCGCCCAGTCATGGGCGATCCCGGCCTCGTCAAGGACGCGCAGCGTCCGGGCGTCGACCCGTCCCGCCGGATGGCTGCCGGCCGACGACACGAGGACTCGATCGCCGCCGAGCTCGCGGAACAGCGCCTCGGCGAGGATCGACCGGCAGGAGTTGCCGGTACAGAGGACGAGGATCCGGGCGGGTGTCGCGGTGCCCCTGAGCTGCGTCACGGGCCGGTCGCGTCAGCCCGCGACGGCCGTCGGCTGCGCTCGGCCCGCGATCAGGACGAACTGGCGGATGCGCTCGCCGAGGAGGACGAGGACCCGCTCCATCTCGGCTCGCCGGACCTCCGGATCGGTCAGCCGGGCCGGGCTCGGGTAGCCCCAGTGCATCGACTGGTCGGCGCCCGGGAACACCGGGCAGACGAGGCGGGCGTCGTCGCAGAGGGTGATGACGTACTCGAATGGCCGGCCGACGAGCTCGGCGAGGGGTCGTGGCTCGAGGCCCGAGGCGTCGACCCCGGCCCGGTCGAGGACCTCGAGGGTCAGCGGGTCGACGGGCGCGGGGTCCGTCCCGGCCGACCACGCCTCGAACGACGCGTTGCCGACCTGCCGGAGGAGGGCCTGCGCGAACAGCGCCCGGCACGCGCCCCCGGTCGAGACGAACAGGACGCGTGCGGGGGCCTCGATCACGGGTTCAGGTCCTCGATCTCGCCGCTGGCCAGGAACACGACATCCTCGGCGATGTTCGTCACGCGGTCGCCGATCCGCTCGATGTAGTGGGCCGCGAACAGGATCCGCGTCCCGCGCTGGACATTGTCCGGATCGGCGCGCATCAGCTTGACGACCTCGTCGAACGTCCGGTGATAGAGGTCATCGATCTCGTCATCGCGGGCCGCAACCGTTCGCGCGGCGTTCACGTCGACGTCGACCAGGGCGCGCAGGATGTCGACGACCAGGGTCGCGGCGAGCTCGCCCATGGCCGGCAGGTCGATGTACCGATTGAGCGGCGGCTCCGGGGCGAGCTTCCGGACTTGCTTGGCGACCGACGCCGCGTGGTCGCCCATCCGCTCCAGCTCGTAGCTGACGTGGTCGAGGGACAGGAGGAAACGAAGGTCGCGGGCGACCGGGGCCTGCGTGGCGATCGTCCGGGTGATCAGCCCGGTGATCTCGCGCTGCATCTCGTTGATCCGTCCGTCCGCGACGATGACCTTCGTCGCCGCCTCGGTATCGTGGCCGACGAGGGCGATCATCACCGCCCGGATGGCCGACTCCACGTAGGAGCCCATCCGGAGGATGTCGTCCTTGATCTCGCGCATCTCGAGGTCGAGATTTTCCCGCGAGGGGTGGAGGAACGACCGGGCCACGGCGGCCGGATCCGATGCGTCCGGGATCCCGGACGCGTCGGCGTTGACACGGTCGAGGATGTCGTCGACCTCCGCGTGGACGGCCTTGCGACTGAGCTGCTCGTCTGACATGGAAACCTCGATCAGCCGAACCTGCCCGACACGTAGTCGTCGGTCAGCTGGTTCTTCGGGTTGGTGAACATCTGGGACGTCGGACCGCGCTCGACCAGGTAGCCGGCCCGATCCTCGCCCATCGTGAAGAAGACCGTCTCGTCGCTCACGCGAGCAGCCTGCTGCATGTTGTGGGTCACGATCACGATCGTGTAGTCCTTGCGCAGCTCGGTCATGAGCTGCTCGACCTGGAGGGTGGCGACCGGATCGAGGGCCGAGCACGGCTCGTCCATCAGGAGCACATCGGGCGCCAAAGCGAGGGCTCGGGCGATGCACAGCCGTTGCTGTTGGCCGCCCGACAGGGATGTCCCACTGTGATTGAGCTTGTCCTTCACCTCGTCCCACAGGGCTGCCTGGCGCAGGCACCGCTCGACGAGCTCCTGGGCGGCGGACTTTCCCTTGACCGCCCCGTTGAATCGGGCGGGTGCCGCGACGTTGTCGAAGATCGACATCGTCGGGAACGGATTCGGCTGCTGGAAAACCATCCCGATCGCTCGCCGGACGGCCCCCGCATCGACATCCCCGCCGTAGATGTCGATGCCGCGGTACTTGATCGTGCCGGTGACCCGCGCGCCGGGCACGACCTCGTGCATCCGGTCGATGCAGCGGAGGAGCGTCGATTTCCCGCTGCC
>DATBPR010000144.1:0-1904 GCA_036561285.1 Candidatus Limnocylindrales bacterium
CGGTCCGCCGCTGGAGCTCGAGGATCGCGTACTTCAGCGAGTCCCGGAGGTTCCGGTCGAGCGCCGACAGCGGCTCGTCGAACAGGAGGACACGGGGATCCGTCGCGAGGACCCGGGCCAGGGCGACGCGCTGCTGCTGGCCGCCGGACATCTGGGCGGGCATTCGGGCGCCGTACTCGGGCAGACCGACCATCGCCAGCATCTCCGCCACCCGGTCCCGGATCGCCGCCTTCGGCCGGCCCTTCACCGACAGCCCGAATGCCACGTTGTCCGACACCGTCAGGTGCGGGAACAGCGCCGGCGTCTGGAAGACGAACCCGATGTTCCGGGCCCGTGGCGGGATGAATGTCACGTCCTGGTCGTCGAACCAGATCCGCCCGGCGGTCGGCTCGATCAGCCCGGCGACCATCCGGAGGGTCGTCGTCTTGCCGCAGCCGGACGGCCCGAGCAGCGTGACGAGCTCGCCGTCGGCGACGTCGAGGTCCAGCTCGTGGACGGCGATGGTCGAGCCGTAGTGCTTCGTGACGGAGGCGAGACGGACGGTCGACATCAGAGGATGTAGGTGCCCTTGAGGTGACGCGTCCCGAAGATCCGGAAGAACAGGATCACCGCGAGGAACGAGATGACCTGCATCGTCACCGCGAGCGCGGCCGTCGTCGGGGCGAGGCCGGCGGTGCGGATCTGGTTGAAGACCCGGAGCGGCGCCGTCTCGAGCCCGGGCGGATGGACGAACAGCGTCACCAGGTACTCGTTGAACACGATGATGAACGACAGGAGCAGCCCGGCCGAGATGCCCGGCCCGATGAGCGGGAAGACGATCTTCCGGTAGGCCTGCCAGCTCGAGGCGCCGAGGCACGCCGCCGCCTCCTCGAACACGATCGGCAGGTCCTTCATCGCCACGACGATCGGGGTGAGCATCAGCGGGAACGTCCCGAGGGTCATCGCGAAGACGAGTCCCCACATCGACGTCGTCAGGTGGTAGGTGAAGTTGTAGGTGAGGATCAGCGAGATCCCGATGACCGCGCCCGGGACGTACAGCGGCAGGGTCAGGAGCGAGAACAGCAGCCGCTTGCCCGGGAACGACTTGCGGACGATCGCGTAGCCCGCCGGCAGGCTGATCAGGACGTTCAGGAACAGCGTGAGCCCCGAGATCTTCAGGCTCCACAGCAGGTTGTCGCCGAACGTCGAGAACACATAGCCGTAGTTGTTGAGCCCGGCGTTCTCCTGGGGTCCCGTCAGCGAGAACCCGAACAGGGCGAGGAACGGCAGGACGAAGATCACGAGGATCGTCCAGATGTAGGCGTGAGCAGCCAGGTCGCGGACCCGGCCGGAGCGGAGCAGCGGCTTGCGCGCCTCGACGGGGGCGGGGCGGCGGGGCTCGGCGGCGACGGCGGTCATCGGGCCGGCCTCATTCGACCAGGGCGCCGCGCGAGTAGCGCAGCGACAGGTAGGTCACGACGAAGGCCACGATCAGGAGGGCGACGCCCATCGCGGTCGAGAGGCCGTAGTCGGTCTGGACGACGCCACGCTGGTAGACCGTCCAGGCGAGCGCCCGCTGCTCGTTCTGCGAGCCGAGCAGGAGCGGCTCGGCGAAGGTCCCGATGCTCCAGCCGAACACCGTCAGCATGCCGGCGACGGTGCCGGCCCGGGTGAGCGGCAGGATCACCCGCCGGAACGTCTGCCACGGCCGGGCACCGAGGCAGGCCGCGGCCTCCTCGAGCTGCGGGTCGACGTTGCCGAGCGCGGTCCCGATGTTCAGGACCATGAACGGGAACGTGAAGACCGACATCGCGATGACGACCGAGGGCAGGCTGAACAGGGCGTCGGTGTTGGCGATGCCGAATGCCGCGAGGAGCGGCGACGCCGGCCCGCCTGGCAGGAGGATGAAGCGCATCCCGAAGGCG
>DATBPR010000145.1:0-4656 GCA_036561285.1 Candidatus Limnocylindrales bacterium
CGACCCGACCCGGTTCGACGCCCACCTGTCTCTCGGTGGCGGGCTCGACCCGACCTGGCTTGACTTCTTCTCGGAGGCGGTCCGCTCGACGACCGGGGGCGACGCACCGACGGACTTCCTCGACGCCCGGCGCGAGCTCGACGGACCCGGCGAGGCCGGCGACCGGGTGATCGAACGGGTGGATCCGGCCTGGATCGACGCGATCGCCCGGCTGTCGGACCACAGCGTGGACGCCATCGCGGGCCGCTGGATCGACCTGATCGAGGAGGAGATCGGCGAGCTGCCGCGCGAAGAGAAGCCCTGGATCCGCAAGCTCGCCGGCGACATCGTCGCCTTCTCCCGGGCCGCCGATCGGTCGCCGGACGTGGTCTTCGCCTGGTCGCTCTGAGCCCCCGATGACGACGTTCGACGAGCGGGCCAGGGACTGGGACACACCCGACCGGATCGCCCGGGCCGCCGAGATGGCCGACGTCGTCCGCGCATCGATCCCGCTGGCGCCGACCGACCGGCTGGTCGACGTCGGTGCCGGGACCGGGCTGCTCGGGCTGGCCCTCGTGGATGACGTGGGGGAGGTCGTCCTGCTCGACCCGTCGGCCGGGATGATCGACGTCGCGACCGCCAAGCTCGCCGGCGGCTCGCTCCCCACCGTCCACGCGGCCCGCCACGACCTGCTCGCCGACCCGCCGCCGCCCGAGCGGTTCGACGTCGTCGTCTCGCTCCTCGTCCTCCATCACCTCAAGGACACGAGGGCCGCCCTGCGTGCGATCCGCGAGCTGCTCGTGCCGGGCGGGCGGATCGCGCTCGCCGATCTCGACACGGAGGACGGCACGTTCCACAGCGCGGACGCCGAAGGCATCCACCACCACGGCTTCGACCGGGCAGGGCTCGAGGCCCTCGCCCGCGAGGTCGGGTTCGACGAGGTCGCGACGCGGACGGCCATCGTGCTGGACGAGGACGACGGCCACTTCGGCGGCTACCCCGTGTTCCTGTTGACCGGCCAGAGGCGCTGACCTGCGGGCGACTCAGCCCGCCTCGCTTACCCGTGCGGCGGGAAGCCGAGGCTCTCCCACGACGGGCCGCCCGGCGCCTCGATCAGCTCGACGAGGACGCCGTGACACGAGCGCGGGTGGATGAACGCGACCGGACCCTCCGCGCCGCGCCGTGGCGCGCTGTCGATGAGCTCCAGCCCGTCGATCTCGAGGCGAAGCAGGGTCTCGGCAAGGTTCGACACCTCGAAGCAGACGTGGTGGAAGCCCTCGCCCTTGCTCGCCAGGAACCGGGCGACTCCGGTCGTGTCGTCCGTCGGCTCGACGAGCTCGACCTTCGACTCGCCAACCGCGAGGAAGGCGATCCGGACCCGATCCTGCGGGATGTCCTGGACCGCCTCGAGCTCGAGCCCGAGCGCGTCCCGCCAGAACCGGCTGGCGTCCTCGATCGAGCGGACGATCAGCGCGACGTGGTGGACCTTGCCGAGGCGTCGGACGTGCTCCGGCGCATGGTCAGCCGGGCTGGGCATCGATTCGCACCTCAGACCGTGATCAGCTCGCGATGGACCCCGAACGCGGTCCGCAGCCGGTCGCTGATCTCGCCGACCGTTGCGTGGGCCTTGACCGCGTCGATCATCGGCGGCAGGAGGTTGTCCGTGCCGCGCGCCGCCGCCTCGAGGCGGTCCATCGACGCGCCCCAGATCGCGGCATCGCGCTCCGCCCGGACCCGCTGCAGCCGCGCCACCTGGCGACGCTCCCCTTCCGGGTCGATCCGCTGGAGCGGCGCGTCGACGCCTCCGCCGGCATCGTCTCGGTACTTGTTGACCCCCACGACCACGAGATCGCCCCGCTCGATCGCCTGTTGCACGCCGTACGCGGACTCCTGGATCTGCCGCTGCTGGAAACCGCCCTCGATCGCGGCGAGCGTGCCGCCGATGGCGTCGATCTCGTCGAGATAGTCCTGCGCCGCCCGCTCCAGCAACGTCGTCAGGTGCTCGACGTAGTAGGAGCCGGCCAGCGGATCGGGCGTCTCGGTGACCCCGCTCTCATAGGCGAGGATCTGCTGGGTCCGGAGGGCGAGGCGGGCGGAGGCCTCGGTCGGCAGGGCGAGCGCCTCGTCGCGGGCGTTCGTGTGGAGGCTCTGGGCGCCGCCGAGGATCGCCGCGAGCGCCTGGACGGTCGTCCGGACGACGTTGTTGTCGATCGACTGGGCGGTCAGGCTCGAGCCCGCGGTCTGGACGTGGAAGCGGCACGCCATCGAACGTTCGTTCGATGCGCCGAAGCGATCGCGCATGATCCGGGCCCACATCCGGCGGGCCGCCCGGAACTTCGCGACCTCCTCGAACAGCTCCGACCAGGCCGCGAAGAAGAAGCTCAGGCGCGGGGCAACGTCGTCGATCGCGAGCCCCCGCCCGACCGCGGCCTCGCAGTAGGCGATCGCGTCGGCCAGCGTGAACGCGAGCTCCTGGGCCGCCGTGGCCCCAGCCTCCCGCATGTGGTAGCCCGAGATCGAGATCGTGTTCCAGCGGGGCAGCTCCCGCGATCCGAACTCGAAGATGTCCGTCACGAGTCGCATCGAGGCGGCCGGCGGATAGATCCACGTCCCGCGAGCGATGTACTCCTTGAGGATGTCGTTCTGCGTGGTGCCCGCGATGCGGTCCCGCGGCACCCCCTGGTTCTCGGCCGCGGCGACGTACAGCGCCAGGAGGATCGGGGCCGTCGCGTTGATCGTCATCGAGGTGCTGACCTCGCCGAGGGGCAGCCCGGCCAGCAGCAGCTCCATGTCCGCGAGGCTGCTGATCGGGACCCCGACCCGGCCGACCTCGCCATCGGCCTCCGGCGCGTCCGAGTCGTAGCCCATCTGGGTCGGGAGGTCGAAGGCGACCGACAGCCCGGTCTGGCCGTGGTCGAGCAGGTAGCGGAAGCGCTCGTTGGTCTCCTCGGCCGTCGCGAAGCCCGCGTACTGGCGCATGGTCCAGAGGCGGCTCCGGTACATCGTGGGCTGGACGCCGCGGGTGAATGGCGGCTCGCCCGGCAGGCCGAGGTCCCGGTCCGGCTCGAAGCCGACCGCCTCGAGGTCGGCCGCGGTGTACAGATCGGCGATCTCGATGCCGGAGCTCGTCGTGAAGGGGTCGCGGCGCTCGGGAGCCGCTTTGAGGGCCTTTGCGCGCGTGGTCGCCCGCCAGCGAGCGACCGGATCGGCCGCCGCGGCCTCCGAGGCGTCGTCGGGGCGTCGTTCGTCGGTCACCGGCGAGACCTCACCGGAGCACGACCAGCAGGTCGCCGCGCTCGATCGTCTCGCCTTCCCCCACGGCCACCCGTTCCACGGTCCCCGCTCGCGGCGCTCGGAGCTCGTTCTGCATCTTCATCGCCTCCACGACGAGCATCGTCTCGCCCTCCTCGACCGCGTCGCCCGGCGCGACCCGGACGGCGGCAACCCGTCCCGGAATGATCGCCCGGATGTCGAGCGGTCCGCTCGTCGTGTCCGCGTCCGCCGTCCGGGTCCCGCGACGCCGAAGGGTCGCGCGAGCGGCGTCCTCGACCTCGAGCTCGAACCGCCAGCCGTCCACGACGACCTCGAACCGGTGGGGGGCGGCCGGCGACACCGGAAGCGCGGCGGCGAAGCCGGATCCCGTCTTGGCGGCGAGTCCGCCCAGGCGGAACCGACCACGACCGAGGTCGACGACCGAGGCTGCCGCCCCCGAGGGATCGGCCGGATCGATCTCGATGGCCGCTCCGTCGGCCGGGAGACCGGCCGCGTCGATGGGGACGACCCGGAGCCGTGTCATCGCGGCCACCGCTCCACGGCGCGGATCCGGCCGGCCCGGGTCCAGGCCGTCGTCTCGGGGGTCGGCGCGTCCGTGCCGTCGGCTCCGGTCCCGGGTCCGGCGGACGATCCGACCGAGATGCCGCGTGCGGCGCCGGTCGTCGCGACTGCTGCCGCCACCGCACGAGCCGTCTCGAGGGCCGTCTGTCGTCCGGCCACGAGCAGCGCCTCCCAGGTTTCGTCGACCCAGTCGATCGGCGGCGGACCCGCCCGGAACCCGGCATCGCGGGCCATGAACCGGTGGAACGGCAGGGTGGTCTGGACCCCGCCGATCTCGATCTCGTCGAGCGCCCGCCGGAGCCGGTCGAGCGCGAGCGGGCGGTCGTCGTCCACGACGAGGAGCTTCGCGATCAGCGGGTCGTAGTCGGGCGGGACCCGGTCGCCGGCCTCGATCGCGGTGTCGACCCGGACGCCCGGCCCACTCGGGACGACCCAGCGGGTGATCGGACCCGGCGTCGGAGCGAAGGCCCGGGCGGGGTCCTCGGCCGAGATCCGGACCTCGATGGCGTGGCGTCGCGGATCGGCCGCCTCCTCCGCCGCACGCAGCACCGCCGCGGACAGGGGCCGGCCGGCCGCGATCGCCAGCTGCTCACGAACGATGTCGACGCCCGAGACGAGCTCGGTGACCCCGTGCTCGACCTGGAGGCGGGTGTTGACCTCGAGGAACCAGAAGTCGCGAGCCTCGTCGAAGAGAAACTCGGCCGTGGCCGCGTTCCGGAGGCCCGCCGCGCGGGCGGCCCCCAGGCCCAGCTCGTGGAGATGGCGACGTTCGTCCGCTGTCAGACCCGGCGCCGGAGCCTCCTCGATCAGCTTCTGGTGCCGGCGCTGGACGGAGCAGTCGCG
>DATBPR010000146.1:0-6032 GCA_036561285.1 Candidatus Limnocylindrales bacterium
ATGCCCGCCTACGTGATCGCCCACGACTCCACGCTGGCCGCCATCGCCGAGGCAAGGCCGGCCACCCTCGCGGGACTCCGCCGCGTCAAGGGGATGGGTCCCGCCAAGCTCGAGAAGTACGGCGACGGGATCCTCGAGGTCCTCGCCGCCCTCGACTGACCGGGCCGACCGAGGCTCATTCCCGCCGCCGGCCAGGCAAGATGGAACCGGATCGGCTTGGCGCGGACCTTAGGCTCTGAACGCGGCGATCCACGCCGCACCGACCGAGGGGTCCCGAATGCGGGAGCTGGTCGAACGGGCGAAGGCGGGCGATCGCGAGGCGTTCTCGGAGCTGGGACGCCTCTGGGTCGACCGGCTCTACGCCATCGCCTGCTTGATCCTGCGGGATCCGGAGCGTGCGACCGACGCGACCCAGGAGGCGTTGATCGCCTGCTGGCGTGACCTTCGCGGTCTCCGCGATCCAGACCGCTTCGAGCCCTGGATCCGCCGGATTCTCGTCCACGCCTGCTATCGCGAGGCGCGTCGGACGCGGACCCGGTACCAGCACGAACACCGCGTTGCCCTGCTCGACATCGGTGAGCCCGATCTCGCCACCGCGGTGGCGGACCGGGACGAGCTGGAGCGTGGGTTCCTGCTCCTGGCGCCCGATCAGCGGGCCTTGATCGCCTTGCACTTCTACGTCGGCCTGCCCCTCCAGGACACGGCCGATGCGCTCGGACTCCCGCTCGGGACCGTCAAGTCCCGGCTCCACAGGACCGTGCAGGAGCTGCGCGCGAACCTGGCGGCCGAGGCGCGTGTCCCGAACCTCCCCGAAGGGAGGCCGGCGTGACGTCCGACAACCTCGATCTCGACCTGACGACCTGGCTCGACTCGGTGGCGCCGTCGCGCGCGCCCGACGACCTGCTGCCCATGGCACTGGACCGGACGGCGCGAGTCCGACAACGACCGAGCTGGCTCGTCGCCGAAAGGTGGACGACCATGCAATCGACCATTGCCACAACGCGCGCGCCCAGACGCGCCTTCGCCGTCCTGATCGTCGCGCTGATTGCTCTCGCGATCGTGGCGGCAGTGCTCATCGATGGCGTGGGCCGCCCCGCGGCCCCACCGCGACTGGCGATCGCGTACACGGCGGGCAGCGGTGCCTCGGCCCACGTCGAGGCGATCACCGCGACCGGCACGGACAGCACGCAGCTTGTCGGCGCGCCTGCGAGCTCCTCCGGCTGGACCCCCAACGGCCTGCGCCTGCTGTTCGTCGGCAGTCGCGGTTCCAACGGCGAGATCTATTCCATGGATCCCGACGGATCGCACCAGACGCTGCTCACCAAGACAGCGCCGCACAACAGCGGGGCGGCCGTCATGTCGCCCGATGGGCTCCGCATCGCCTACCACGTCGACACGACCGACAGCGGCTGCTACGAGACCTTTGTCATGGACGCCGACGGGACGAACTCGAAGCAGATCACCCAGGACGGCGACTGCAACTGGGCCCCGTCCTGGTCTCATGACAGCAGCAGGCTGTTCTTCGGGACCACGCGCGACGGCAACTTCGACGTCTACTCGATGGCCCCGGACGGTTCGTACCAGACGCGCCTGACCAGTCATGGAGCGACGAACGACGCGTTCCCGGTCGTGTCCCCTGATGGAACGAAGATCGCGTTCACCAGCTGGGACGGGGCCTTGGACGGCACGTCTGCCGAGGTCTGGGTCATGAACGTCGATGGCACCGAGCGACATCAGCTCACGAACAACCAGAACGACGATTCGTTCCCGGCCTGGTCCCCCGACAGCAAGCAGCTCGTGTTCCAGTCGAAGCGCGACGGCAACTTCGAGATCTACACGATGAACGTCGACGGCACGGGCGTGACCCGGCTGACGAACACCCCGACCGACGAGACCGGTCCCAGCTGGCGCTGAACCGACGCGGGCCGGCCCTCAGGCGGGGGCCGGCTCCGCTCGCCGGAGGTTTGCCGCAGCCATCCGCTCGGTGACCGCCGCCGCCGCGGGTCCCGCGACCGCCGCGAGGAAGGTGCCCGCGTCGATCCGGTAGAGCGTGACATCGGTGATCGCCGTGACCGTGGCCGTTCGCGGGCTTCGCCGGAGCAGCGCGATCTCGCCCACGCCGGCACCACGACCGAGCCGGTGGATCGGACGGTCGTCGACGGACACCTCGACCTCGCCGGTCGCGATCACGAGGAACGCGTCGCCGGGCTCGCCCTGCCACATCAGCACGGTGCCCGCCGGCGCGAGCACCTCGACCAGGTCGGCCGACACGCGTTCGACCGCGGTCATCGGCAGCTCGGCGAACACCGGCACGGTCACGAGCAGCCCGACGAGCTCCTCGTTCACGACGGTGACGTGGCGGACGTGGCCGACGCGGAGATACATCCCGACGGCCATGGCCGGCACGATCAGGCCGCCCGCGATCATGCCGCCGCGGATCCCGAGGACGCCGATGAGGATGGGCGCGAGGAGGCTGCCGGTGATCGCCCCGAGCCCGATCGTGCCCTCGACCACGGACATGACCGGCGCGCGGTCCTCGTTCGCGCAGGCGCGCTGGAATGTCGTGAACAACGCGACGTCGTACGTCGCGTTGGCGACCCCGATCGTGACCATCGCGGCCAGCGCGACCTCCGGCAATGGCACGATCCCGATGAACGTCAGCGGCAGGCCCCAGAACAGCAGGCCCACGACCTGGGTCGGGATCAGCCGTTCCGATCGGACCACGGACATCGCGAAGATCGCTCCGGCGAGGCCGCCGAGCCCGAGGGCGGCCGCGAGGAGGCCCGTCCCTCCCTGCCCCATCCCGAGCAGGTCGATCGCGGCCACGACCGTCATCGCGTTGAGCAGGCCGCGGGTGAGCACCTGGCCGTAGACGCCGAACAGGGACCATCGGAGCACCGGCTGTGCGCGGACGGCCCGCACGCCGTCCAGCAGTCGCGCCCGGATCCCGTGACGCGCAAGTCCCCCACTCGGCTCGCGGGCGCCGCCGGCTGCGTCGCCGGCCTGCTCGAACCGGAGCCCGGCCGAGACGACTGCCGTCACGAGGAACGCCACCGCGGCGAGGCCGGCGACCGCCGCCGTGGCCCCGAGAGCCATGAGGGCGCCGGCGACGAACGGCCCGATGAACGCGCCGAACCCTTCGCCCGTGCTCCAGACCGTGTTGGCCGCGACGAGCTCGCCGGGACTCCGGGCGATGGCCGGCATGAGGGTGATCTGGGTCGGCCGGATCGGGGCACCGGCGGCGGCCGCGATCGCGGCCAGGACGAACAGGGCGATCATCGTGACCTGCTTGTCGTCCAGGGAGTGCCCGGCCGTGAAGATCGCGAGGGCGGTCCCGCCGGCGGCCGCTGCCCGGATGAGCCCGAGCGCGACGAGGATGCGATCGCCGCGGAACCGCTCGAGCATCGTTCCGGCGCCCGTCCCGGCGATCACCGCCGGAACCATCCGGACCGCACCGAGGAGCGCGGCCGCGATCACGCCACCGCGGTTGAAGACGGTCACGAGGGTGACGACGACCAGCGCGCCGTCGGCCGCGATGCCCAGGGTCCAGGTGATCCCGAGACGGCGAATGCCGTCATTGGCGAGCGCCTGGGGGAGACTCGCCGCGGCGTTGGTGAGCGGGCGGAGAACCGCGGCAAGACCAGGCCGCATGCGGAGCTCCCGTGCTGGACCGCTCCGGGACGGCGGCCGGCTCCCACGGTACGTCCCAGGAGAGGCATCGGTGGCCCCGCCACGCGATGACCCGAATGGCGCCGAACCCGTGGACGAACGGACCGTAGGAGTGCGCGGCCGCACCACGTAGCGTCCGCGGCACGTCGGCGGGCACCCGCCCGGCGACCCCGACCCATGAGACGACCCCTGCTTCCGTCCGGCGCTCGCCCCGGCCTCCGTGCCGGGGTGCTCTTCATGTGCTCGCTGCTCGTCGTCGGCGCCGCGCTGGCCGTGTCGGCGAACGTCTCCGACCACCTCGCCCACGCGGCGATGGACGAGGCCGTCGCCTCGACGGAGGCCGTGGTCCGCGGCTTCGTCGACCCGATGATGGGGAGCGGCCAGCTGGCCGACCTCACGAGCAGCCAGGCATCGGCCATCGACGATGAGCTGGAGCGGCTGGTCGCATCCGGCAAGATCCTCCGGATCAAGATCTGGAGAGCGGACGGCACGGTCGTGGCCTCCGACCTGCCGGTGCTGCGCGGCCGGCACTTCGTGCCCGACGACGACCTGGCGCAGGTCATGGAGGGCCGGGTCATCACCGGCTTCTCGGACGGGTCGGCCGACGAGAACCTGTTCGAGCGAGGCCTCGCCGACGAGTTCCTCGAGATGTACCTGCCGATCCGGACGCCTCAAGCGAGCGCGCCGATCGGCGTCTACGAGATCTACCAGGATGCCGCGCCGATCCTGCGCCAGATCGACCAGACGCGGCGCGACGTGCTCCTGATCGTCGGGGCGATGGCCGCCGCGTTGCTGCTGCTCCTGTTCGGTGCCTTCTCCGGGGCGTCGCGGCTCCTCGCCCGCCAGAATCGCGACCTGCGCCGCAGCGAGGAGCGCTTCCGCTCGCTCGTCCGGAACTCGATCGACGTCCAGGTGATCACGGACGGCGCCGGCCGGATCACCTACGAGAGCTCGGCCGTCGAGCGGGTCCTCGGCTACCGCGCCGAGGACCGCATCGGCCTCAACGCCCTCGGCGGGATCCACCCCGACGATCGCGCCTGGGCGGAGCAGATGCTCCACGACGTCGCGAAGGCTCCCGCCGCGCAGGTCTCCGCCGAGGTCCGCGTCCGCCACGCCGACGGCACCTGGCTCGTGGTCGAGGCCGTCGCGAAGAACCTGCTCGACGACCCAGCGGTCGAGGGGATCGTCATCAACTATCGCGACGTGACCGGCCGCAAGTCCCTCGAGGACGAGCTGAAGCGGCAGGCCTTCCACGATTCCCTGACCGGTCTCGCGAACCGGGCCCTGTTCGCCGACCGCCTCCAGCACGCGATCTCGCGGACCGAGCGCGCGCCGACCGCGATCGCCGTGCTCTTCGTGGACCTCGACGACTTCAAGACCGTCAACGACAGCCTCGGCCACAGCGAGGGCGACCAGCTCCTGATCGCGGTCGCCGACCGGCTCCGGGCCGGGCTCCGCGCCGGCGACACGATCGCCCGGATGGGCGGCGACGAGTTCGCGATCCTCATCGAGGACCCGGTCGACGGCGAGACGCCGGTGGACGTCGGCCGGCGGCTGCTCGCCCAGCTCGAGGCGCCGCTCGTCCATGGTGGGAAGGAGCTCTTCGCCCGGGCGAGCATCGGGATCGCGACGACGCGGTCCCGCGACTACACGGCCGATGAGGTCCTCCGCAATGCCGACGTGGCGATGTACACGGCGAAGAGCAACGGCAAGAACCGGCTGGAGGTCTTCGAGCCGGGCATGCACGCGGCGGCCCTCAACCGCCTCGCGCTGAAGGGCGATCTGGAGCGCGCCCTCGAGCGCGGCGAGTTCACCCTCGTGTACCAGCCGATCGTGCGCCTGGGCGGCGGCCGGCTCTCGGGCGTCGAGGCCCTCCTGCGCTGGCAGCATCGGGAGCGAGGAACGGTCGGGCCGGCCGAGTTCATCCCGGTCGCGGAGGAGACGGGGCTGATCCTGCCGCTCGGCCGCTGGGTCCTCGAGCAGGCTTGCTCCCAGGCCGCGTCCTGGAACCGGATCTCGTCCCAGCCGATCACGATGAGCGTCAACGTCTCGGCCCGGCAGCTCCAGCAACCGGCCTTCGCCGCCGAGGTCGCGGCCGTCCTCGACTCGACCGGCCTGGCGCCCGGGCTCCTGACCCTGGAGCTCACGGAGAGCGTCTTGATGCAGGACGCGGAGGCCGCGACGGCGATCCTCGTCGACCTGAAAGGCCTCGGCGTCCGGCTCGCGATCGACGACTTCGGGACGGGCTACTCGTCGCTCAACTACCTGCGCCGCTTCCCGATCGACGAGCTGAAGATCGACCGCTCGTTCGTCTCGAGCCTCGACGACGGGCCGACCCAGTCCGCGGTCGTCCTTTCGATCCT
>DATBPR010000147.1:0-4448 GCA_036561285.1 Candidatus Limnocylindrales bacterium
CGGCCTCGCTGCGCCTCCGGAACGACGGCGGGGCCTGGACCGTGAACAGCGAGCAATGCCCGGATCTGGACGGTGTCCTGGACTGCGACCTCGCCGCCTGCCCGCTGACGAACACGATGCCCATCCTCCGCCATGGCCTCCATCGCGGACGGGGCGATCACCAGCTCCTGATGGCGTTCATCACGATCCCGACCCTCGAGGTCACGCCGAACCCCCAGCGCTACACGTTCCTGCGCCGCGTGGACGCCGGAGCGGTGGTTCGCTACGCATCCGGCACCTTCCGGAGCGACCTCACGATCGACGAGGACGGATTCGTGATCGACTACCCGCAGCTCGGGCGGCGCATCGAACCGGCCTGAGGCCGATGGTCGGCGCGGTCAGTCGAGCTCGCCGCGAAGCTGGGACAGCGCCCGCTCCAATGGCTCTCGGGCCGTGTCCGCGGGATAGGCCGTCCGCACGACGGCGTCGTCCAGCCCGATCGTGCCCTGGTGGACGAGCGTCGCCAGCTCGGCGATCGTCCGGAGCTCGACCATCGAGCGGACGACGAAAGCCTGGTCGCCGATGTCGCCGTGACCGGGGACGACGGCCCCGGTCACGAGCTCGACCAGGCCCTCGACCGTCGCCGGCCATTCCATCGGGTACCCGTCGCCGAAGAACGGCGGCGCGCCGTTCTCGACGAGATCGCCGGCGAAGAGCACGTCGGCGTCCGGCACGAGGACCGCGACGTCGTTGTCGGTGTGGGCCCGACCGAGATAGCGGAGGTCGATCCGGCGGCCACCCGCGTCGAAGTCGACCGTCGTCGAGGGGCTGTCGAAGGTCCGGTCCGGTGGGTCGAGCACGACCTCGGCCAGCTCCTCGGCGAGCGACGGGATCGCCGCGGAGACCTTGGCGATCTGGGCCTTTCCGGTGTCCCGGATCATCCGCCGGCAATAGGCGTGGCCCCAGATCGGCGCGGGCCGGAACCGATGGTTGCCGAACGCGTGGTCGTTGTGGCCGTGGGTGTTCACGACGGCGCGGACGGGCAACGGCGTGAGGGACCTCAGGTCGGCCAGGATCTCGTCGGCCTGACGGTGGGAGATCCGAGTGTCGACGATCAGCACGCCGTCGTCGCCGAGGATCGCCCCGATGTTCTGGTCGTAGAACGCGTACCGGCGGGCGAAGACCCGGTCCCCGATCTCGGTCCACACGGACATGCCCGCAGCGTAGCGGCCGCGACCCTACGATGCCCGCGTGTCCAGCACGACCTCGACCGTCCCGGCGGCGGACGGCACGCCGATCCTCGTCCGGCGCTGGGCGGCGGCCGCCGCGCCCTGGGCCGACGTCCTCATCGTCCACGGCATCGCCGAGCACTCCGGGCGGTACGAGCACGTCGGCGGATGGCTGGCGGAGGCGGGGATCGAGGTGACCGGCTACGACCTCCGCGGGTTCGGCGGATCGGGGGGCCGGCGCGCCTGGATCGGCTCCTGGGGCGAGTATCACGACGACCTCGAGGAGCAGCTCGGCGACGTCCGGCTCCGGGCCGTCGGGCGACCGGTCGCGCTGTTCGGCCACTCGCTCGGTGGCCTCGTCGCGTACGGCTATGCGGTCGCCGACCCGCCGCGGCCGCTTCCGGACGCGCTCGTGGTCAGCGCGCCGGCGATCGACTCGAACCTGCCGCGCTGGCAGCAGTCGATGGCTCGTGTCCTGACCCGGGTGGCGCCGGCATTCGCCGTGAAGAACGCGTTCGACGGCACGATCCTCTCGCGTGATCCGGCCGTCGCCGAGCGCTACCTCGCCGATCCACTCAACCACCACGCCACGACGACCCGGCTCGGCGCCGAAGCGCTCGCCGAGCAGAAGCGCGCGGTCGCCGCCCTCGGCCGCCTGAGCGTCCCGACCCTCGTGTACCACGGCGGCGACGATCGCCTCGTCCCGACCGTCTCGAGCGAGGTCTTCGCCATCGCTCCCGGCGTGACCCGCCGGACGTACCCGGGTCTCCGCCACGAGAGCCACAACGAGCCGGAGGGCGAAGCTGTCATCGCCGACGTCGTCGCGTGGCTGCGGTCGGTGCTAGAGTCGGACCACAACTGAACACCGCCTCCGGGGAGCGCGAACGCGCTGAGAGTGTGGCTCGACCACAGACCCGCCGAACCTGATCTGGCTCATACCAGCGAAGGAAGCAGGCCCATGCGACTCGAATGCCGTCCCGGGATCCCCGGGGCGGTGTCTTCGTCTCAGGACAGGAATCGAGCAGGCATGAAGCTCCTCACGCTTGTCGTCGCGGCCGCGCTGCTCGCCGGCTGCGCCAGCTCCACCGGCACGCCGGCACCCGCTGCTTCCGGCGCCTGCGGCTCGGCCGCGCCGGCTCCGACGTCCGCGCCGTGCGCGGCCGCTCCGGACGTATCGCCGTCCCCGTCGGTCGCGTCATCGCCCTCCCCGGCCGTCTCCCCGACGCCGTTCACCGGCACCCCGACGACCGTCCGCCTCGCCCTCGACTGGACCCCGAACACCGACCACACCGGGTTCTTCGTCGCAAAGCACGAGGGCTGGTACCGCGACGCCGGCATCGACCTCCAGGTCCTGCCCTACGCGACGGCGACCCCCGAGACCCTCATGGCCGCCCACCAGGCCGAGTGCGGGATCAGCTTCCAGGACTCGCTGACGTTCGCGGTTGCCGCGGGCGCCGACATCGTCAGCGTCGCTGCCATTCTCCAGAAGACCGCGTCGGCGATCGGCGTCCTCGCGAGCGGCCCGATCCAGCGGCCACGCGATCTCGACGGCAAGACCTACGCGGGCTTCGGCTATCCGAACGAGGTGCCGACCCTCAAGGCCGTCATCCAGGCCGACGGTGGGACGGGCGACTTCACGGTCGCGACGCTCGACGCGGCGGCGTACGAGGCGCTCTACCAGAAGCGAGCGGACTTCACGATCCCATTCACCGCGTGGGAGGGCGTGGAGGCCACGCAGCGGGGGATCGCGCTGCGCTACTTCCAGTTCCACGATTACGGCTTCCCGGAGTTCTACCAGGTCGTCCTCGCCTGCGACCGGCAGTGGCTGACGAAGGACCCGGACGCCGCGAAGCGGTTCGTCGCGGCATCCGTTCGCGGATTCCAGCTCTCGAACGACCAACCGGACGAGGCGGCGGCGATGCTCGTGGCGGAGAACCCCGGCGCGTTCGACGCGAACCCGGCCCTGCCGAAGGCGAGCCAGGAGTTCCTCGCCCAGGGCGGATACCTCGTCGACGGAACCGGCAAGGCCGGCCCGCAGACGCTCCAGCGATGGACGGACTACTCGAAGTTCCTGTACGACCAGAAGCTGCTCGCCGACAGGAACGGCAAGCCGCTCACCGCGCCACCCGACTACGCGGCGTTGTTCACGAACGACTTCCTGCCGTGACCGATCGCCCCGGCCGGCTGCGCCGGCTGGGCCCGCCGCTCCTCCTGGTCGCGCTCCTGCTCCTGGTCTGGGAGGTCTACGCGCGGTCGTCCGGTGTGAGCCCATTCGTCCTCCCGGCCCCGAGCCAGGTCCTCGGGTCGCTCTGGGAGTTCCGCGGCGAGGCCTGGCGGCACCTCGTCCCGACCGTCGTCGAGACCCTCGTCGGCTTCAGCCTGTCGATCGCGGCCGCCGTCGCGATCGCGACGGCCCTCGACCGGGTGGCGCTGGTCCGGACCGCAGTGGAGCCGCTCCTCGTCGGCTCGCAGACGATCCCGATCGTCGCGATCGCGCCGCTCGTCGTCGTCTGGTTCGGGTTCGGCCTCGCGCCGAAGGTCCTCGTGGTGATCCTGGTGACGTTCTTCCCGATCACGGTCGCCCTGCTCGATGGCTTCGCCACCACGCCCGCCGAGGCGTCGGACCTGCTGCGATCCCTCGGCGCGACCTCCAACGAGACGTTCCGCAAGATCCGCTGGCCGTCGGCTCTCCCGGCCTTCTTCACGGGGCTCCGGATCTCGGCCAGCTACGCGGTGATCGCCGCGGTCATCGCGGAGTACGTCGGCGCGACCGAGGGTCTCGGCATCTGGATGCAGCTGAGCCAGCGCTCGTTCCGGACGGACCTCGTCTTCGCCGCGATCGTCCTCACCGCGGCCCTGAGCATCGCCCTCTACGCGCTGGTCGCCGTGGCCGAGCGGATGGTCATCCCATGGCACGCGGCGTCCCGCCGGGCGCGCCAGCCGGAACGCGCGTCGGGAGCGGCGTAACGTAGGCGGACATTCCGGAGACGAACGTGCGCGCGGCCCCTGACCGGCCCGCGGAGGAGGCACCCCATGACCGACACGCTCGAGCGCGTGAAGACCTACCAGCAGCTGATCGGCGGGTCGTTCGTCGACGCTGCCTCCGGCGAGACCCAGGAGGTCGTGAACCCGGCCAACGATCAGGTCATCGCCAACGTCCCGAAGAGCGCGGCGGAGGACGTCGACCGGGCGGTGAACGCCGCCGCGACGGCGTTCGAGACGTACAAGCAGACGACCCCG
>DATBPR010000148.1:0-2504 GCA_036561285.1 Candidatus Limnocylindrales bacterium
CGTCCTGGTCGGCGGCGCGCCGCTGAACGAGGAGTTCGGCGCGGCGGTCGGGGCGGACGCCTACTGTCGCGACGCCGGGGTCGCCGCCGAGACGGCTCGCCGGCTCATCGACGAGCGTCGTGCCGCGGCCTGACCGGATCCCGCCGGCCACCCCGCAACCCCAGTTGACCGCGCCGAGATCACCCGGAGTGATGGCTCCGGGCGCTCGGGCACCGCAAGCCTGGACCAGCGCCTCGAGTCCCGCCGGATCCGTGCGTGACGAGCGTGCGCGATCCGCGTCGGGAAGCGCGTATCCACCCACAGACCCGTCGGGGATCAGCCCGGCTGATGTCGCCGGCCCGAAGGCCTGGGGCGCGGGCGCCCAGACCGACGGCAGACCGACCGGGCGCGCCCTCGTCATCGGCTGCGGCGCCCTCGCCCGCGAGCTGCTGGCCGTCGCGGATCGGGTGCCCGGGCTGCAGATCGCCTGTCTCGCACCGGACCTCCACAACCGCCCCGAACGGATCCCGGACGCGGTTCGGCGGCGCATCCACGAGGCCCGCGCCGACGGGTTCGAGCGGATCTTCATCGCGTATGCCGATTGCGGCACGGGCGGCCTGATCGACCCGGTCATCGCCAGCGAAGGCGTCGAGCGGCTGCCGGGCGCCCATTGCTACGAGGTGTTCGCCGGCAGCGACGCGTTCGCGGCCATGGCCGACGCCGAGCCGGGCACGTTCTGGCTCACGGACTTCCTCGCCCGGAACTTCGAGCGGCTCGTCATCCGCGGCCTCGGAATCGACCGCCACCCCGAGCTGCAGGCCACCTACTTCGCCCACTACACCCGGGTGGTGTTCCTCAGCCAGACCGACGATCCGGACCTGCTGGCGCTCGCGGAGCATGCAGCCGCCCGGCTGGGCCTCGCCTTCGAGCATCGGCCGACCGGCACGCGGAACCTCGCCGCCCCGATCCAGGCCTGGGCCAGCGGAGGACCGCACTGATGGCGACCCTCACCGTGATCTGGTGGCGCGACATCCCCGCCCAGGTCCTCGCCCGCGACGGCCGCCGCTCGAGCAAGGTCCAGCTCCATCCGCGGTTCCAGGTCGCGATCGACAAGGCCGCGAGCCGGGCCGGAAAGCGCGCCTACAACGACTACATCGACGAATGGCGGAAGGTTGCCCGCGGCTGCGGCGACGACCTCGAGGCGGAGGTCACCGCGGAGTCGGACCGGCTCGAGGCCGAGTACGACAAGCACCGCCTCGCCGAGCTGATCCAGAGTGGCGGCCTGGCCGGCGGCCCGTCCCTGCCGCCGGCCCACGACGAGACCCCGAAGGGCGCTCGCGACGGCGCCGCGGACGAAACGGCCGGCGCCGACGTGGCCGGGGCCGACGCGTGACCCACACCGTCATCGGATCCGCGACGCGCGAGGTCGTCCTCGGCGACGACCGCCCGTTCGTCGTCATCGGCGAGCGGATCAACCCGACCGGCCGGAAGCTCCTCGCGGAGGAGATGAAGGCCGGCGACTTCAGCCGGGTCGAGCGCGACACGATCGCCCAGGTCGAGGCCGGCGCCCACATGCTCGACGTCAACGCCGGCATCCCCCTGGCCGACGAGCCCGCGATCCTCGCCCGGACGATCCAGCTCGTCCAGTCGCTGACCGACGTCCCGCTCTCGATCGACTCCTCGATCGTCGAGGCCCTCGAGGCCGGACTCGCGGTCTACCAGGGCAAGGCCCTCGTGAACAGCGTCACGGGCGAGGACGAACGCCTCGAGCGTGTCCTGCCGCTCGTGAAGAAGTACGGCGCCGCGGTCGTCGCGATCAGCAACGACGAGACCGGCATCAGCGAGGACCCGGACGTCCGGTTCGCGGTCGCGAAGCACATCGTCGAGCGGGCGCTGGACCACGGCATCCCCCGCGAGGACGTCGTCGTGGACCCGCTGCTGATGCCGATCGGCGCCCTGCCGACGGCCGGCCGCCAGGTCTTCCGGATTCTCGGCCGGCTCCGCGACGAGCTCGGCGTGAACTCGACCTGCGGTGCCAGCAACGTCAGCTTCGGGCTGCCGAACCGCGAAGGGATCAACGGGGCGTTCCTCGCGATGGCGATCGCGTCGGGCCTCACGAGCGCAATCACGAACCCGATCGCCGAAGGCGTTCGAACGGCGGTCATGGCCGCCGACGTCCTCCAGGGCAACGACCAGGACGCGAGCCGCTGGATCCGCCAGTTTCGCGTCGCGCCGCCGGAGGGGGAGGCGGGCGGTCGCCGGGTGAATCGCCGCCGGCAGGCAGCCGATGGCGCCGTCGCCGAGGTCCCGCAGCGGATCGCCGGGACCGAGGCCGTCACGGCCGCCGGCGGCTGACGACCGGCGCGAGCCAGCCCGTGGACAGCGATCCGCTCGTCATCTTCACGCCGTCAGGGAGGCGCGGACGGTTCGAGGTGGGGACGACGGTCCTCGACGCGGCCCGGAAGCTCGGGGTCGACATCGATTCGGTCTGCGGCGGGCGCGGCATCTGCGGCCGCTGCCAGGTC
>DATBPR010000149.1:0-2348 GCA_036561285.1 Candidatus Limnocylindrales bacterium
CGGGCTACCCGCCTCCACCCGGACATCCAGCTCGGCGCGAGCCCGCGGTCGACGGTGGCGCTCTACCGTGCCGCCCAGGCGACCGCGCTCCTCCAGGGCCGCTCGTTCGTCCTGCCCGACGACGTGAAGGCGATCGCCCGACCGGTCCTCGCCCACCGGCTCGTCGTGGACCTCGACCAGAGCCTGCGCGGCGCGTCGGCCGACGCGGCGCTGGGCGCGATCCTCGACGGGCTGCCCGTGCCGCCGGCGCCGGAGCCCTGACCGAGCCCCGGCGATGACCGGCACGGCGCTGCTCGCGATCCTGATGCTCCTCGCGGGCGTCGTCGCCGCGGTGCCCGTGGCCGCGATCCTGGCGATCGTCATCCTCCTGATCGAGGTCGTCCGCGCGGTCTGGGCCCGGAACGGGCTCCGCGACCTCGAGTACACGCGGGCGCTCGCCCGGCACCGGATGACGTGGGGCGAGGAGATCCCGGCGACGATCGAGGTCTGGAACCGGAAGAGCCTGCCGCTCGCCTGGCTGACGGCGGCGGACGGGGCCAGCTCTGGAGTGACCGTCCGCGAGCGCGAGCTGGAGATCGGCGACGGCGGGAATCGGGTCCTGCGGAACGCCTGGACGCTGGCGCCGTTCGAGCGGGTGACCCGCCACTTCCATCTCGGCGCGACCCGCCGCGGCTCGTACCTGCTGGGACCGGTCGACCTCGCGGTCGGCGACCTCTTCGCCCGCGAAGCCGCCGTCGAGCACCGTCCGGCGACCGACCGGTTCCTGGTCTGGCCGCGGACGGTCTCGACCGCCGCCGTCCACCGGCGGGATCGTTGGGGCGGGACCGACCGCGCCCTGGCCGGCCTGACCGAGGACCCGTCGCGGTTCGCCGGCGTCCGCGAGTACGCGCCCGGCGACCCCGTCCGGCGGGTCCACGCGCGGGCGAGCGCCCGCCTCGGCCGTCCGCTCGTCAAGGTCTTCGAGCCGTCGCGCGACCGGGAGGTCCTGGTCGCGCTCGACGTCCAGACCCGGCCCGGCCGGCTGTGGGAAGGATCGGGCGACGACGCGGAGGTCGAGTCGCTGTTCGTCGTCGCGGCGTCGGTGGCCCGGTCGCTGGCCGCGGAACGGGCGACCTTCGGGCTCGCCGCGGCCGGGTACCACGGCGCCGAGCAGCGGTTCGCGATGCTCCCGCCGTCCGAGGCGCCCGGCCAGCTCGAGCGGGTTCTCGACCTGCTGGCCCGGCTGTCGTCCCACCCGTCCTCCGAGTTCCAGCTGCTGATCGCGGCCATCATCCGGACGATCCGGCCGGGCACGACCGTCGTCGTGGTGACCGGCCGCGAGCCGCGGCCGTACCTCGCCCACCTCCGGCGTCTCGAACGGTCCGGCTGCCCGGTCGTGGTGCTCGCCTGCGGCCCGAACGCCGGCGCGGACGCGGCCCAGGCCCGGGCGGCCGGGTTGACGGCTCGCGTGGGCCGGCTCGACGGGCCATGGCAGACCGCCGGCCATCTCGACATGGCCTCGGCCCGCCGGGCGGCGGCCGAGCCGACGGCGCCCGTGCCATGACCGGGACATCGCTGCACGCGGGGTCGGAGACGGCGCCTGTGCCGGCCGATCCGCCGCCGCCCGAGCCGGATCCCCTCGCACCGCCGACCTCCGGCGAGCCGCCCGCGCCGACCGCACGGGGCGGCGTCGCCCGGATCGTCGAGCTGATGCCGGTCGTCCTCGTCTGTATCGCCGAGGCGGCGTGGATCTCCGTCGTCGGCGGGCTCGTCCAGGAGTTCACGCTCCATCAGCCCGAGATCGGGATCGGCCACCTGGCGCTGCTCGTCGCACTCGGCGCGACCGTCGCCCACGTCGCGGCGCCTCGCCTCGGACGGCGCTGGCCGGCCCTCGCCTTCGTCCTCGTGATCGGCGCCGCCCTCGCAGGACTGCTCGCGTCCGGCGCGGCGCGGGGAACCCTGTCGGCCGGCATCGGGCCCGCGATGGCTGCGCACCCGGGAGGTCTCCTGGCCGGCCTCGCGATGCTCCGCGGGTTCGCCCACTCGCGGCTGCCGCTCGCCGAACGCACGCTGACCCGGCTCCTCGCCTTTGGGGCACCGGGGCTGGCCTTCGCCGCGCTCCTCGGCGGGATCATCGTCGAGCCCTACCGCGGGCGGTTCCTCGCCGACGCCCTCGCCGCCTCCATCCTGTTCATCGGATCGACGGTCCTCGCTCTTGCCTTCGCCCGGCTCGGCGCGATCGGCAACCAGCAGGGCGTCGACTGGCGCCGGAACCCCGCCTGGCTCGCCCTGTCGGTCCTCCTCCTGATCGGCGTGATCGCGGCCAGCCTGCCG
The DNA here is from genome assembly GCA_036561285.1 of Candidatus Limnocylindrales bacterium. Lineage (GTDB taxonomy): Bacteria > Chloroflexota > Limnocylindria > Limnocylindrales > CSP1-4 > CF-46. The sequence goes on from DATBPR010000149.1 coordinate 2,314, forward strand.
CTCGCCGCCATCGCCGGCACCGCGATCCCGATCCT
>DATBPR010000150.1:0-4055 GCA_036561285.1 Candidatus Limnocylindrales bacterium
CGACGCGCGGGACCTGACGCGGCGGATGATGGCGGCCGGGGTGATCCCGGACTTCCGGGCGCCGGACTCGATCCGCCTCGGGCTGTCGCCGCTGACGACCTCGTTCACGGACGTCCGCCGCGCGATCGACCGGATCGCGGAGCTCGCCGGGAGCTGAGGGCGCCCCGGCGCCCGGCGCGCCCGCGGGCCGCGCCCGCCGCGTCGCGCCCGCGGGTCGCGCCCGCCCGCCACCCCGGTCGCACACGGACACCTGCCAGACGCCCTCGCGCGGTGATTTCACTCAAGCGGAACGATCGTTCCCGCCCGCGCAACCGCCGTCGGGAGCGATCGTCCGCAGGGCGTCCGCGCAGTCGCGCTCGCCGTTGCGCTCGCCGTCGCGCTCGCCGTCTCGCTCGCCGTCTCGCTCGCCGGATCGATGGTTCCGCTTGGCCGAAACGACCGCGCAAAGGGCGCAAAAGCGCACCTTGTTGCGGAGGCTGAGGGTCCGCGCCGGTCTCAGACCTCCATCCGGAGCTCCTCGAGGTCGAGATCCCGCTCCACTACCCGGTGGACCTCCTCCGAGATCGCGCCGCGCTCGCGGAGGGTCAGCAGCGACTCGCGTTCGGCCTCCAGGACGGCCATCCGGATCCGGCGATGCTCGATCAGCTCCTGCTCGCTCTCCTCGTCGTGCTGGCCGTCGTGCTTGCGCTGCAGCTCGTGCTGCGTCCGGTGCTGGTACTGCGAGCGGAGGTTCTGGATCAGCTCGAGGTGGCCGGGGACGTCGGCCGCGAGCTCGTCGAGCCGGACGATCGCGGATTCGGAGGCAACCAGGCGGGCGTAGGCCTCCTCCTGGACCTCGAGTCCGCCGCGATTCTCGATCCCGAGCCGCGAGATCAGGAACGGCAGCGTCAGGCCCTGCCCGACGAGGGTCGCGAGGATCACCGCGAAGGTCAGGAAGATCACGAGGTTGCGGTCCGGGAAGTCGATCGGCAGCGCGAGGGCCGCGGCCAGCGAGACCACGCCGCGCATCCCGGCCCACGAGACGAGCGCGACATGGCGGACCGGCGGCTCGGGCTCGCGCTCGCGGATCTTCGCGCTCAGCCGACGCGGAACGTAGGTCGCGGGGAAGACCCACACGATCCGGGCCAGGATCGCCGCGGCCGAGACGGCGATCGCGAGCCCCAGCAGCGTCTGCGGGCTGTATCCGCTCAGGCCCTGGAGCACGGTCGGCAGCTGGAGGCCGATCAGGATGAACACCGACCCGTTGATCAGGAACAGGAGGATCTGCCACGCGGCGACGCCGGACAGCCGGACCTCCGAGCTCATGTGGCGCGGCGCCTTCCGTCCGACATAGACCCCGGCCGCCACTGTCGCGAGCACGCCGGAGAGGCCGGCCGTCGTCGCCGGCAGGTACGCCAGCAGCGGCGCGAGGAACGTGATCACGATCGCGAAGACCGGGTCGTTGACCCGGCGGACCGCCCAGGTCGTCGCGAACCCGAAGGCCAGGCCCACGGCGATGCCACCGACCGATGCGACGAGGAAGGTCGAGCCGGCGTCGACGATCGAGAACCCGCCAACGGTCGCCGCGATCACCGCGAACCTGTACGCGACGAGCGCTGTCGCATCGTTCAGGAGGCTCTCGCCCTCGAGGATGGTCACGATCCGTCGCGGCACGCCGAGCCGCTGGAAGACGGCGCTCGACGCCACGGCGTCCGGCGGCGAGACGATCGCGCCGAGCGTCAGCGCCACCGCCCATGCCATGTCCGGGACGAGCAGCTTCGCCACCGCCCCGACGAGGAACGTCGTGAACAGGACCAGGCCGACCGCCAGCAGGAGGATCGCGCGGAGGTTCTTGCGCAGGTCGCGGATCGAGGTGAAGTAGCCCGCGGCGAACAGGATCGGCGGCAGGAACAGCAGGAAGACGACGTCCGGCGCGAGCTGGACGGCCGGCAGGCCGGGGATGAACCCGATCAGCAGCCCGCCGAGGACGAGGAGGATCGGGTACGGGATCCCGATCTTCCGGGCGACGATCGCGAGGGCGGTCGCTGCCAGCAGGAGCGCCAGCAGCAGCTCGATCGAATCGCTGGCCTTCGCCTCGGCGAGCGACACTGCCTGGCCGGGGCCGGCGCCCACCCGCACGAGGCCGAGGAGGGCGGCCGCCGTCACCGCCCGGTCGTCGCTCCCATGCTGGCGCCCCCGTCCGCTCCCGCGCCCGCGCCTGCCCCCGTGCCCAGGAACGCGACCTCGATCGGCTCGATCGTGTCGGCCGGCGTGAAGCCGAAGACCTGGCCGTAGAACGACAGCTCCGCCTCGAACGACCGGATGATGTTCCCGGCGTCCCGGAAGCCGTGGTCCTCGTCCGGAAAGAGCAGGTAGGCGTGGGGCAGGTGATGCTCCCAGAGGGCATCGACGATCTGCTCCGCCTGGGCCGCCGGAACGATTCGGTCCTCTGCGCCCTGGAGGATCAGGACGGGGCACGAGATCCGCTCCGGGAAGTTCAGCGGCGAGCGGTCGTGATAGAGATCCTTCCGCTCCGGGTACGGGCCGATGAGCCGCACCAGGTAGCGCGACTCGAACTTGTGCGTCTCCTTCACGAACGTCTCGAGGTCGCCGATCCCGAAGTAGCTCGTGCCGGCGGAGAAGGCGTCGCGGAACGTGACGGCACACAGCGTCGTATAGCCGCTGGCGCTCCCGCCGCGGATCGCGAGGCGCTCGCCGTCGACGATCCCCTGCTCCGCGAGCCAGCGGGCGCCCGCGACGCAGTCGTCGAGGTCGACGACGCCCCACTCGCCCTCGAGGCGCTTCCGGTAGTCCCGGCCGTAGCCGGTCGAGCCGCCGTAGTCGACGTCGAGCACGGCGAAGCCGCGGCTCGTGAACAGCTGGATGAGGGCGGCGAGAGCCGTCGATGCCTCCGCGGTCGGGCCGCCGTGACTCGTGACGATCAGGGGCGGCCGGGTCCCCTCCGGGCCGCGCGCCGCCCGGCTTGTCGGCCGGTAGAGGAACCCGTACGCCGTCCGGTCGCCGGTCGTCGGGAACGCGACGGGCTCGCACACGGCGACGTCGCCCGGATCGGGGGCGAAGCTCGTCGACCACTTCAGGACCGAGGCCGTGCCCGCGGCGATGTCGAGCTCGAGGATCGCCCAGGCGCGGTCCGGCGCGGCGGCGCGGAAGACGGCGGTCCCGCCGTCGACCGCGATGAAGCTCATCTCCGTGAACGGCACATCGAAGATCCGGGCCGCGCCCGCCGGATCGATCTCGAACAGCCGGTCACGGCCCTCGCTCCGTCCGATCGCGAGGATCGATCCATTGGCACCGAACGCGTAGTTGGCAAAGCCGAAGGCCCAGTCGGGGAACGCGAACTCGGCCGCGATCGGCTCGCCGACCCGCTCACTGGCGCCGCCGGCCCCGAGCCGGAACAGGTTCATCCAGCCGTCCGGCTCGGCGACGAAGTGAAGCACGCCCGCCGGCGACCAGCGCGGCTGGGCGATCCAGTCCGACGCGCTGCCGGCCACGACGCGCGGATCGACCGGCCGGCCCGCGCCGTCCAGCGACGCGAGGACGAGCTCCGTGCCGTCCCATGGCATGTTCGGGTGGTTCCATCGGAGCCAGGCGAGCTGCGAACCGTCCGGCGAGGGTCGCGGGCTCGACACGAAGTCGCTGCCCTCCGCCAGCACCTCGACCTCGCCGCTCGCGAGATCGATCGCGACGAGCGCGTTCTCCGCCTCGCCGTGGCGGGCGAGCGTGGCGGGCTCGTGGTCCTCGCGGACCGCGAGCAGCCGGTTCCGCCGGGGGTCGAGGGTGAGGTCGGCGAAGCGCCAGGCGCGGCCGTCCGGCGTCAGCGGCTCGAGGACGCCCGGGGCGGTGACGCGGTGGAGTCGACCGGACCGGAAGTCCGACACGACGACGAGATCGTCCGTCACGAGCGTCGCGCCGCCGCCGTATTCGTGGACGCGGCTCCGGGCGTTGAAGCCCTCCGGCGTCAGGCGGACCTCCGTCCCGTCGGCCTCGCGCCGGATCAGGACCTGGCGGCCGCCCTCCTCCGGCCGGCCCTCGATCCACCAGCGCCGGCCACCGCC
>DATBPR010000151.1:0-2033 GCA_036561285.1 Candidatus Limnocylindrales bacterium
GATCCAGTCCCGGGCGGCGCTCGCGGCTTCGTTCTCGCGGGAGGCCTCCGTCGCGGCGACCCGATCGGCGCCGCTGTCGTCGGCCGACCCGCCCGGCCCGGTGCGGGTCGCCTACGCGATCCGCTGGCTCGAGCTCGGCGACGGCCGGCCGCGGCCCGAGTGGTCGACCATCACGAAGGGCGTCGTCGGAGACCTGATCCGCCACGCGGCGCTGGTCGCCCGCCCGTCCTGACCGCTGGCCCGGGCGTGGGGGTCGCCCGGGTCAGAGGATCCGCGAGAGGATCGCCCACGCCACGGCCGCCACGGCACCGGCGGCCGGCAGCGTCACCACCCAGGCGACGACGATGTCGCCGGCCACGCCCCAGCGCACGGCCGACAGCCGATCGCTCGAGCCGACGCCGATGATCGCGCTCGAGATGACATGGGTCGTCGAGACCGGCATCCCGAAGTGGGATGCCGTCAGGATGATCGAGGCGGCCGTCGTCTCCGCGGCGAAGCCGTGGACCGGGTCGAGCTTCACGACCTTCTGGCCCATGGTCTTGATAATCCGCCAGCCGCCGGCCGCGGTCCCGAGCGACATCGCCGAGGCGGACAGCACGATGACCCAGAGCGGGACCGGCGAGCCCTGCGGCAGGAACCCGGCCGTGATCAGGGCGAGGGTCATGATGCCCATCGTCTTCTGCGCGTCGTTGCTGCCGTGGCTGAACGCCATGAACGCGGCCGAGCCGATCTGCATCGTCCGAAACCGGTCGTTCATCGTGCGCGGCCGGGCACGCCGGAACAGGTTCAGCACGACGACCATGAAGACGAACCCGATCGTGACGCCCAGGACAGGCGAGAGGACGAGCGGGACGAGGACCTTGTTCACGACGCCATCGACGTTGATCGCCTGAGCGCCCTCGGCGATCAGGACGGCGCCGAGGAGGCCGCCGATCAGCGCATGGCTCGACGAGCTGGGGATCCCGAGCCGCCAGGTGATCAGGTTCCAGATGATCGCCCCGACGAGCGCCGCGGCGACGATGATCTGGCCGGGCGGCCCGTCGGGCGTCGTCGCCAGGCCCGACGAGATCGTGACCGCGACCGCCGTCCCGGTCAGCGCCCCGACGAAGTTCGCGGTCGCGGACATCAGGATCGCGTGATCCGGCCGGAGCGCCCGGGTGGACACCGAGGTCGCGATCGCGTTCGCGGTGTCGTGGAACCCGTTGATGTAGTCGAAGAGGACGGCCAGGACGAGGACGACGAGCAGGAGGAACGTCAGCTCGTTGGGCACGGCCGAAGGCTATCAACTCCGCGTGGCCGGTCGAGGTCCTCGCCGCCCCGCCGCCCGCCCCTGGGCGATCCTTCGCCGGCGACCCGGGATCGCGACGTCCCTGCGCCGGCCTCGCGCGGTCGTTTTCGCTCACGCGGAACCATCGACTCGCCGGTCGGGACCGTTTCGACCCATCTCTCCAAACGATTGTTCCGCTTGGGTGAAATCACCGGGAAGAGGGCGCTGGCGGCGGACCGGCGGCGGCGGCCGCGCGGCGGGCCGGGGCGGCGGGCGGCGTGCGGCGGGCCGCGGCGGACCGGCGGCCGCCGGTATCCTTCGCGGATGCGCCTGAGCCACCTGTTCTTCACGTCCCTCCGCGACGACCCAGCCGACGTCGAGATGCCGTCGCACCGCCTCCTCCTGCGGGCCGGGTACATCCGTCCGCTCGGCTCCGGGATCTACTCGCTCCTGCCGCTCGGCAAGCGGGTCAACGACCGGGTGGAGCAGGTCATCCGCGAGGAGCAGGACCGGATCGGCGGCCAGGAGATGGAGATGCCCGTCGTCCATCCCGCAGACGTCTGGCGCGCGAGCGGCCGCTACGACGCGATCGGCCCGGAGCTGACGCGCTTCAAGGATCGCAACGGCCGGGACATGGTCCTCGCGATGACCCACGAGGAGGTCGTCGGGATCCTGCTCGCCGACATCGTCAAGTCGTACCGCCAGCTGCCGATGCAGGTCTACCACTTCCAGACGAAATGGCGGGATGAGCCGCGCGCCCGCGCCG
>DATBPR010000152.1:0-4846 GCA_036561285.1 Candidatus Limnocylindrales bacterium
CTCGCCGACGCTTCCGGCTCCGGTGTCGGACGGACGAGCGCGACGACCAGGTGGCCGTGGCGATCGGTCAGCAGGACCGTGTTGCCCCGGTAGTCGATGAAGGACACGCCCTGCAGGGCGCCGAGGAACGCGAGCTCCTGGTCCATCACGTCCTGCGGGCAGGCGAGTCGCGTGGTCGCCAGCGGGCTGATGCGGACGGCGTTGCCGTTGGTCCCGTACGTCCCGTTGAACGTGTTGCAGCCCGCCGAGCCGCCGACGCTGGCGATGCCGAAGACGACGTCGAGGGTCGTTCCCTCGAGCGGCGCCTTGACGGTCGAGGGCGGGACGAAGTACGAGTCCACGTCCCACCGGCCGAGGAGCGGATTCTGGGGCGCGGCGTCGTAGACGAGGACCGGGACCCCGTCGGAGTTGAAGACCGTCAGCTGGTCGTTCCGGGCCGTGTAGTAGCGGCTCGACTGGAGCAGCTGGAGATAGGTCTGCTCGAAGTCCATCACCGGCACCGGGCAGGCCATCAGCGTCGCCGACGACTGCGAGACGCGGAGCGACCGTCCACCGGCCTGGTAGAGCGCGGTATACGAGTTGCAGCCGGACTGGCCGGTGACCCGGCTCGATTCGAACGTCGCGTCGGCGAACACCGTCTCGGGGGCGATGGCCAGCGTCCCGGCCTGGAGATAGGAGTCGAGCACCCACTGGATGCCCTCGATCTGGCCGCCGCTCCCGGCGCCGACGACGCAGCCGGCAAGGATCAGCAGCGCCGTCGCGAGGGCCGCGATGCGCCTCTGGATCATCGAGCTCACGCCGCCAGCTGCGACCTGGAGGCGACGTACAGGGCGAACAGCCGCAGCGCGTAGCCGAACCCGGCGACGAGGAACGAGAGGAAGATCGGCGTCCCGATGGCCGCGGCCGAGATCGCGAACGCCTCGAAGAAGTTGAAGGCCGCGCCCTGGGCCAGCTGGATCCACCACAGCGCGCCCGCGATCAGCGAGTAGATCAGGAACACCCAGCCGGCGACGATGAAGAACGTGCCGACGGTCGCGAGACGGCGGGCGTCGCTCATAATGTCCACGGGGAACCCTCCTGTTTGGCGCCGCGACGGTGCCGCCGCCGGCGCGTCCTGCCGATGCCCTGATCATCGGGCCTCGGCCCGGGATCGTGCGCGGGGGCGGACACCCATCGGGCCCTCCGGCCGGGCGGTCGAAGGACGAGCGGCGGCCGGACGGCGCGACGCCCTGTTTGCCGGGATCGGGAGGCGGGTCCATCCTCGGGGCATGTCGTCACGGCTCACGGATCGCGTCCCGCTCGCCGCCGCGGTGCTGGCATTGCTCGTCGCCGCCTGCACGACGGCCACCGGGACGCCGGCTCCCTCGACCGCCGCGCCCTCGAGCCTTGCCGCCGGCCCGTCGTCGGGGGCCTCCGCTTCGCCGGCGCCCTCGGGCCCCGGGTCGGGCTCGGTCGGCTCCGCGCCACCCACGCTCGAACCTTCGGGCGCCGAAGCGACGCCCCTGATCACGACCGCACCATCGACGGAGGCCACGCCCGTGCCGAACCCGGAGCCGTTCCAGCTGTCGACCCCGGCGTTCACGGACCAGACCCCGATCCCGGTGGCGAACACCTGCAAGGGCAGCAACGTCTCGCCCGAGATGGACTGGTCGAGCGTCCCGGCCGGGACCGCGGCCCTCGTCCTGTTCGTCGACGATCCGGATGGGCGCGACTGGGTCCACTGGTCGGTGCTCGACCTCCCGCCCACGACGATGCAGCTGCCCGATGCGCTGGCACCGGACGCTCCCGGCATCCAGCAGGGGCGGAACGACTTCGGGAAGGTCGGCTACGGCGGCCCGTGCCCGCCGTCCGGCACGCACCACTACCGGTTCCGGCTCTATGCCCTGGCCGCGCCCCTCGGCCTGTCCGGCCATCCGGACGGGACGGCGGTCCGCGCGGCGCTCGCGCGGGCCAGGGTCCTGGGTCGGGCCACCCTCACCGCGACGTTCCAGGCCTGAGGGCCGGCGCGACCTCGAGCGTGGACCGGAGCGGAATCCCGCCCGCGAGATAGATGCCGGTCGGCCCGGAGACCGCGATGTCGTGGGTCTCGGGACCCGGATCGGCGATCCGTTCCGCCGACACGACGATGCTGCCACCGAGCGCGTCCCCGGGTGCGAGCTCGCCGATCGATCGGCCGTCGGCGGTCGGATGGCCGGGTGAAGCCGTGACCGTCCGGCCGTCGGCGAGGACGAGGCGCACGACCAGGTGGCCGGGCGGGGCGGGCGTCGACCCGATCGCGATGACCGTTGCCCGGACGCGGGACCCGCCGGCGTCGAGGGTCCAGACCCCCTCGCCCAGGCCCAGGCTCTCGACCGCCACGGGCCCGTCCGGGGTCTCGATCGGCGTCCCGATCACGAGGCAGATCGGGCAGACCGGCTGGCCCGCCGCCTCCTGCCGCTCGATCCTGATCGAGCCGGTCGGATCGATGGTCCCGACGCTGTGGACGCCGGCCGTCTGCCCGACGGCAGGGCGGGCGACATAGTCGAACGTGTAGGAACCGTCGCCGCGCGGGGCGAACGGGATCGAGGTCGCGACCTTCCAGACCTGGTAGATCGCCAGCTTCTGGGCATCCGTGAGCGGCCCGCTCGGATCGAGCCCGAGGCGGGCGGCCACGGCCCGGAACACGCCGCCTTCGGCTTGCATGTCCGGAAAGCGCTCGATCGCCCGCTGCTGCTCGTTGGCGCGGGCGACCGGGAACTGGTCGGGATCGCAGTACCAGCGCGGCCCGAGCTGGTCGATGAGCGACAGGCGGAGCTGGCCTTCGCCGAGCGGGGGGTGCGACGCGGACGGGGCCGTTGCGCTCGGGCCGCTCGAGCAGGCGGTGAGCGCGATCAGAGTGCCGAGGACGAGCATCGCGAGCGGACGACGGGAGTGGCGGTGCGCCATCGGCCGTGGACGCCACGACCGGTGGCCCGGTTCCGCCGCCGGAGCAGGGCACGGATCGATGGCCGATCGCATCCGACGGTCCTCCGCCTTCCGTCACCCCGGCTCGACGGGTGTCCACTATCCTGCGCCTGTTCCGCGTCGCCCGAGGTTCCCCGCTTGGGTCGCTCGCCCTCGATCCGCAGCCGCGTGATCGGGCCGCTCTTCGTCGCCGCCCTGGCCGTGCTCCTCGTGGCGTGCGACCTGATGGTCGCGCCGTCGCCCACCCCGCGCCCGAGCCGCGCGAGCCGCACGCCCGAGCCGCTGCCCTCGGTCGTCGCGGACCCGGAGGACGTGCCGACGCCCCGGCCCGCGCCGTCGGGCAACGGCCCGGACCTGGTCGACGCGGCGAACGGGCTGGCGGACCTCGGCTCGTACCGGGCCACGGTCGTCAGCACGGGTCTCGTCCCGGCCACGCCCGCCGGCGGGAGCGTCTCGATGACCTCGACCCTCGTCCAGGGCCACCAGCCGGCAGCGGAGTTCACGATGGTCGGCGTCGACGGCTTCGAAGGCGGGCGGCTCCAGGCCGTCGTCATCGGCGACGAGGCGTGGCTGAAGGAGGGCAGCGGCGGCTGGCAGAAGAGCCCGGGCGGTGCCGCCGACTTCGACGCCGCGTTCACGACGCTCTCGCCGATCGACCTGACGACCGGGTTCGAGGACATCTCCACCGGTCTCGTCGCCGCCGGCACGGGGCGGAAGAACGGGATCCGGGCGAGGCACTACCACGCGGACGGCTCGAATCGCACCGTCGCGGCGGCCGGACTCACGACCGGTGCGGCCGATGCGTGGCTGGCGGTCGACGGCGGCTATCTCGTCGCATTCACCGTGTCCGGGACCTGGGACGTGGACGGGACGCCGACGCCGGTGACCCTCCGGATCGACGTCAGCCGGGTCAACGACCGCTCCAACACCGTCCGCCGGCCCGTTTGACGATGGCCCGACCGTGCCGGCCCGTGCGGCGCCGGTCACGGTTCCGGCACAGATCGACGGGCGCGAGAGGCCTCCCTGCTATCGTGCGGGCGTGGACGATCCCCGGTTGACCCACGCCCCGGTTCCGGTCGCCACGCCCCCGATCGAGACGCCGGAGACCGGACCGCTCGCCGCCGCCTGGCTCGGCCGGCTGCCGTATCGCGCGGCGTGGAGCCTCCAGAAGCATCTCGTCGACGAGCGGGCGCGCGGCGCCATTGGCGACGTCCTGCTCCTCGTCGAGCACGAGCCGGTCCTGACCCTGGGACGGCACGCCGACGAGAGCCACGTCCGGGCGAGCGCCGCAGAGCTCGACCGGCGCGGGATCGAGCTCATCCGGGTCGAGCGCGGCGGCGAGGTCACCTATCATGGACCCGGTCAGCTCGTCGCCTATCCGGTCGTTGCCCTGTCGCGGCGCGGGCTCCTGCTCCGCCCGCTGGTCCGGGCGCTCGAGTCGGCGATGATCGCGACGTGCGCGGAGTTCCGGGTCGCCGCCGCCCGACGGGACGGCCATCCGGGCTGCTGGATCGAGCCGGACGGGCCGCGGCCGCGCAAGATCGGAGCGCTCGGCATTCGTGTCGAGCGCGGGGTCAGCTACCACGGGATCGCCCTGAACGTGGATCCGGTCCTCGCGGACTTCGATCTGATCGACGCCTGCGGGATGCCCGGCGTCGTCTCGACGTCGATCGCGCTCGAGACGGGGCGCGGCGCCGAGGCGCCGTCGACCGCCGAGGTCGAGCGTGCCGGGCGCACCTTCGCCGAGGCCTTCGCGCAGGGGATCGGTGTCGAGCTCGAATGGGTCGCCGCGGCGGCGATCACGGCCGACGCTGGCCGCCGCGTCGACCCGGCCGGCGCCATCGGGCGTGAGCCGCAGCTCGCCGGGACCCGCTGAGGTGGCGGCCGGGCTGTTCGAGCTGCG
>DATBPR010000153.1:0-7055 GCA_036561285.1 Candidatus Limnocylindrales bacterium
CTCGTCGACTACGCCGACGCGGGCTCGCTCGAGGTCTCCGCCGGCGTCGACTCGGAACGGCTTCCGGCCGCGCTCGAGGCGATCCTCCGGGAGCTCGCCCGTCTCCGTGACGAGCCGGTCCCGGCCGACGAGCTGGCGAAGACCAAGGCGTACCTCTCGGGCGGCCTCGAGCTGCGGATGGACGAGACACGCCACCTCGCCTCGTGGATCGGCGGCCAGGAGGCGCTCCACGACACCGTCCTCACGCTCGACGAGGCGCTCGAAGCCGTGGCCGCCGTCGGCGTGGAGGACGTCCGGCGGCTCGCCCGCGAGCTGTTCGTCGACGACGGGCTGCGGCTGGCGGTCGTCGCGCCGACCCGTCACCTGCGTGGCCTCGAACGCCGCCTGAAGCTGCCGGCATGACCGAGCCCCGAGACGACGACCCGACGACGGAGCCCGGCGACGAAACGGCGGTGGCGGAGGAGTCGCCCGCGGTCGACGCGGCCGTCCCGGTGGCGGACGACCCGGTGGCCATCGACCCAGTTTCGGTCGACCCGGTGGCCATCGACCCGGCCGTCGCGGAGGCCTCGCTCGAGGACTCGCCGGAGGTCGTCGCCGCCCCGGACGGCCCGGCGCCGCGCCTCCAATCCCACCACACCGAGATGACCGATCGGGACGCCAACCTGATCCTCGCCCGGGCCCACCTCCGGCTGGGCTCCCTGGGCATCGCCCGGGCGGAGCTCGAGACGATGGCCGGCCGCAACGAGCTCGACGACGACGGGATCCGCGACCTGGCCGAGGCCCGCTGGCGGACGGGCGACACCACCGGCGCCGGGGAGGCGGCCGCGGCGTATCTCGCGGTCATTCCCGACGACGTCGTCGCCCTCGTCATCGCGGCCGAGGCCCAGGCCGAGCTCGGCCGCCCCGGCGAGGCCCGGCGGCTCGCCGGCATGGCGATGGAGGGAGCGGACGGATCGCTCGAGCCGATCTTCGCGGGGATGCGGCGAAGCTCGATCTGGCCGGTCGACGGGGCTGCTCCGATCGGGCCCGTCGGGCTTCTCTTCAACGAGCTTCACCCGAGCCCCGTGCCGCCCTCGCCGGGCTTCGATCGGCGGGCGACCGACCGGCCGTCGGCCAATGGCGAGGCGGGCTACGTGCCGCTCGACCCGGCGCTGCCGGCCGCGTTCGAGGACGGCCCCGGGCTGTGGGACGACCAGGCGGACGCTTCGTTCACGCCCGATGCCAGGGAGCTCGAGCCGACCGAACTGTTCCACGGCGCGAGCGCAGCGCTGGATGCGGGCGAGACCTCTACCGCGGGCGCGGGCCTGATGCTGGCCCTGCGCGCGTCGCCCGAGCTGGCGCCGGCGATCATCGACCTGCTCTCCGGTCGCAACGACCCGATGCTGCTGCTCGTCCGGGCGGACGCCTACGAACTCGTGGGGCGCGAGGTCGAGGCGACGCGGGATCGAGCGGCCGCGGCGGGCGGAATCCGGCCCGCCGGCGACCAGGCACACGTCAGCGACGAGACGTTGCCCGCGCAGGACGACGACCCGGCGACGGACGACGACCCGGCGACGGCCGACGAGCAGACGTTGTTCGACGACGCGGCCATCCGCGAGGCGTCCGCGGCCGAAGACGAGCCCTCGACCGCCGGCGACGAGCCGGCCTCGGCCGCCGGCGACGAGCCGGCCTCGACCGGCGAGACGGCGGACTCCGCGGTGGATGCGCCACCGCCCGCCGACGACCCGCAGCCCGGCCCGTAGCCGCCGCCGGCCGCGTCCCGCCGACGCCGCTGCTACCGTTCACGCGTCAACGTCCCCGAGCATGAGTGCAGCCCTTCCGTGAACGAACGCACCCTCGTCCTCATCAAGCCCGATGGCGTCCAGCGCCTCCTGACCGGCCGGATCCTCGCCCGATACGAGGACCGGGGCCTGAAGCTCGCCGGCCTGAAGCTGATCCGGGTCTCGCGGGACCTGGCCGAGCGCCACTACGCCGTCCATCGCGAGAAGCCGTTCTTCGGCGGGCTCGTCGACTTCATCACGAGCGCCCCGCTCGTCGCCGCGGTCCTCGAGGGCCCGAACGCCATCGCCGTCGTCCGGGCGATGAACGGCGCGACCCGGCCGCACGAGGCCGCGCCGGGCTCGATCCGTGGCGACTTCGCGCTCGAGACCGCCCAGAACCTCGTCCACGCGTCGGACAGCGCGGAGAATGCCGTCGCCGAGGTCGCGCTCTGGTTCCGGCCGGCCGAGCTGCTCGACTACGACCGCGAGGTCGACCGCTGGGTGCTCGCCCCCGAGGACTGAGCCCGGGGTCGCTACGGAGCCAGAGAGCCTGAGGCTCCGCCCGGCCCGCCCGAGTCGATCGGCTCGAAGCTGACCCCTGCGGACGCGGTCGGGGCACTCCCGGTCGGCCCCGTGTCGACGGAGGCGCCGGGCCCCTCGCCGAGAGGCCCAGACGGCACGGCGCCCGGCGGCAGGGACTCGACGGGCCCTTCGTTCGGCTCGGTCGGCAGGCCCGGACCTGGTTGGACGGCTTCCGGCACCGCGCGGGCCGCCGCCGGCACGTCCAATCCGCCCGCCGAGACAAGGAGCGAGAGGACCGCCAGCGCCCCAACGACGAGCGAGGCGAGACCCATCCGGTTCGCCCGCGCCGCGGCCGGGACGACCCAGAAGACGTCCAGCGCGGCGCTCAGCGCATGCCCGATCCGCTCGACGACGCGCTCGGTCGAGCTCAGGCCGACGACGGGCCGGCTCGGTCGCGCGCCCGGCCACGACGGCCGCTCGCCGCGACCGGTCCTGATGGCCTCGCTCGGCGCTGCCAGCCCGATTGAGAGGATCCGGCCGTAGATCGCCAGCCCCGCGAGCGGGGCGATCGTCACGATCGTGGCGAGGATGCTCGGCAGGGAGAGGTTCGCGATCGAGGCGCGGGCCTCCCATGCCGTCAGCCCGGGCCAGCCGATCGTCGCGATCGCGATCCCGACGAGGCCCACGGCGAGGACCGGCGCGCGGCGCGCCCACCCGCCGAGCTCGGCCAATCGCCGCGTCCCGAAGCCGCCATGAAGGGCGACGACCCATGCCGCGAACGCGCTCCGGGCGACGACGAAGATCAGCAGCCAGGTCCGGGCGGGCTCCCAGATCGACGGATCCAGGACCGCGAGCCCGAGGACGACGAATCCGGCGTCGGCGACGATCGAGTAGCCGACGACGTGCTCGAGGTCGTCCTGGATCCACGCCGCGACGAGCCCGAGGAGGACGCTCACCGCCCCGACGGCGGCGATGAGCCCGCGCTCGACGTCGAACGGGAGCACGAGTGGCGCGACCGACTGATCGATCCAGACGAGAGCCACCGCGGCGAACGCCGCCGGTCCCCAGGCCATGAGGAGCGGCAGGGCGACGCCCGGCGCGGCGTCCGCGACCCGGGCGGCCCAGAGGTGGAACGGAATCGCTCCGAACCGGATCGCGACCGCCGCGGCGAAGGCCAGATAGGCCGCGCCGAAGACGGCCGGCACGGAGACGAGGTCGCCGAGCGGCCGGGCGAGCCAGGCCGTCGCGAGGATCGACAGCGTTCCGGCGACGGCGAGCGCCCGGAGCTCGCGGGTCCCGACGACGGCGGCCCGGGCCGCCGCGCCGATCGGGGCTGCGACGAGGACCGCTGCCAGCCCGCCGGCCGTCGCCGCGACCACGGCCACGCCGGGATCCGACAGCGACAACGCGAGGACCGACGCGCCCGTCCCGAGGACGATCACCCCCGGCGCGTCCGGCTCATGCAGCGCGGTCACGTCGACCAGGACGAGGAGCAGCCCGACCACGCTGCCGAGGACCGCGAAGAGCCGCAGCCAGTCCGAGGCGGCGAGCCGCATCCCACCGATCTCGATGGCGGCGGCGGACCCCATCGCGCCGCTCGTCCCGATCATGACGATCAGGCCGAACACCGCGATCGCGGTCGACCAGCCGCGGAGATTCCGCGCCAGCAGCGAGGCCGTTCCGGCGGCCGCGGCCACGATCAGGAACGGGAGGACCGTCATTTCCGGACCTCGGCGCGGTCCTGGCCGCGTTCCCGTTCCGTCGGCCGGTGGGCATCCGGCTGGCGGGCGCGTCGCGTGCCGGAGCCGCCCGGATCGGCGAGCGACAGGCCGCCGGCCGCGCGGGCCGCGACGGTGATCACGGCGACAGCCCCGCCGAGGGCGATCGTCAGGAAGGCGAGGACCAGCTGCTCGAGGTCGGTTGCCGGCCCGTCGAGCGCCTGCCGGACAAGGATCGCCGCCTGGAGGAGCAGGACCGCCCCCACGCCGAGACGGAGCACGTCCCGGCCGATGAACAGGGGCGCGATCGCGAGCGCCGCGAGGGCGAACCCCGCCGCCTGCGCCTCGGCCGGCCCGAGCCCGGCGGCGCCGAGGCCATGGCTCGCGAACCCGGCCACGGCGGCGGCGGCCGCGATCAGCGCCTCGGCGGGCCAGCCGATCCGGGTGCCCCGCGTCTCGCCCGTCTCGTCGCGCAGCCCGACCACCAGCAGGCGCGCCGCGAGGAGCGCCGCGGCGACCCGGGCGAGGATCGGCAGGGGACCCGGCCACGGGTCCGCGATGAGCGGCGCCGCGAGCAGGACGATGAGCAGCCCGAGGACCGTAGCGCGCGGCTCACGCGTGGAGACCGCAAGGACGGCGCCGGCGACGGCGACGGCGGCGATCCCCGCCAGGGCGAGGTTCACGTCGCGCGCCGGTCCAGCCGGTCGTTCACGGGGCTGGGGACGCGAGCTCCGTGGGAGGGGCTGAGGACACGAGCTCGGGGTGGGTGGGCGTGTCGATGATCTTGAACGTGTTGATCGGCCAGTAGCGGAGCCACGCCCGGCCGATCACGGAGCCGAGGTCGACGGGCCCGAACTCCCGCGAATCGGCGGAGTTCGCCCGGTGGTCGCCCATCAGGAAGAGCTGGCCGTCGGGCACGACCCACTTGCTCACGCCGATCAGCTCGTCGGTCGGTTGGGGGTTGCCGTTCTCGTCCTTGAAGACGTACGGCTCGTTGAGCTTCGTCCCGTTCACGTAGACGGCGCCGTCCTTCAGCTCGACCGTGTCCCCGCCCACGCCGATCACCCGCTTGATGTACGGCTGGCCCTGCTGCTGGACCCAGTTCGCCGGGGGATTGAACACGACGATGTCGCCCCGCTTGTACGCGTCGAACCGGGGGGTCAGCTTGTCCACGAGGACGTACTGGTCGGGCTCGAGGGTCTGCTCCATCGACTGCTGCTGCACCCGGTAGGGCTGGGCGATGAACGACTGGATGACCCAGAAGATGAGCAGGGTGAGGACGAGGGTCTCAACGATCTCCAGCAGACAGCCGAGAGCATTCCGCCGATCCGTCACGACATGGGGGAGGTGCTGGTCACGGTCGGGGAGTATAGGGTCCCGGACGGGATCGCCCCGCCCGCCGAAGGTCCGGCCCGGTCATGCCGTCGCGGCGTCCGCGTTTGCTACACTCCCGGCGGCCCGCTCGCCGAACCCCTGGGCGGCGCCGGAATGCCCTGATCCCCGGAGCGTTGCGCTGGATCCGCTGCGCGGTGCGCCTGCCGGGAACCAGTGACAGTGGAGGAGTCCGAACCCGCATGAGCGCTGCAACGCTCCAGCTGATCATCCTGCCCGCCGGCGTGATCGCCATCCTCTTCGCCATGTACCTGGCGCGGGACGTCCTGGCTCGGGACACCGGCACCAAGGAGATGCAGGACGTCGCCGGCACGATCTTCGAGGGCGCAGTCGCCTTCATCCGCCGCCAGTACACGACGATCGCGGTCCTCGCGGTCGTCGGTGCCGTCGTGATCGGTGCCGTCGTCGCATTGGTCGAGAACAGCGCGGCCGTCGCGGGCACGCAGGTGTACGGGATCGACCTCGGATTCCGGACCGGGGTCGCCTTCCTCGTCGGCGCCGCGTGCTCGATGGCGTCCGGGATCATCGGGATGTTCGTGGCCGTCCGGTCGAACGTCCGGACGGCGTCGGCCGCCCGGCGCTCGCTCGTCGAGGCCGTCCAGGTCGCGATGCGCGGCGGCGCCGTCTCGGGCTTCCTCGTCGTCGCCCTGTCGCTGCTGGGCGTCTACCTGATGTTCGTGGCCTTCGGGGGCCTCGACAACCCGGCCCAGGCGCCGTTCCTCATCGTCGGCTACGGCTTCGGCGCGTCGTTCGTCGCGCTGTTCGCCCAGCTCGGCGGCGGCATCTACACGAAGGCGGCCGACGTGGGCTCGGACCTCGTCGGCAAGGTCGAGGCCGGGATCCCCGAGGATGACCCGCGCAACGCGGGCGTCATCGCGGACCTCGTCGGCGACAACGTCGGCGACTGCGCCGGCCGTGGCGCGGACCTGTTCGAGAGCACGGCCGCGGAGAACATCGGCGCGATGATCCTCGGTGTCGGCGTCTATGCGGTCGCCCTGGCGGCCGGCTGGCCCCACCCCGAATCCTGGATCTTCTTCCCGCTCGTCGTCCGGGCCTTCGGCCTGCTCGCGACGATCGTCGCGATCTTCTTCGTCCGCGGTCGCGAGGACGAGAACCCGATGAACATGCTCAATCGCGGCTACTGGGTCACGACGATCCTGTCGGTCGTGGCGCTCGCGTTCGTGACCAACGTGATGATGCAGACGCCCGGCCAGACCGGCGCCAACGGCATCCCGACGTGGATCTGGTTCTTCGGTGCCGGGGTGGTCGGCCTCGCGACGTCCGTCGTGTTCGTCTACATCACGCAGTACTACACCGCCGGCACGTACCGCCCGGTCCGCGAGATCGCCGAGGCGTCGAAGACGGGTCCGGCCACGAACATCATCAGCGGCGTCGCCGTCGGCTTCGAGACGACCGCGGTCACCGCGATCACGATCGCCATCGCCCTCCTGATCAGCCACTGGCTGGGCGAGCAGGCCGGCCTGACGAGCGCCAGCGGAGCGAACGTCGGCGGCATCTTCGGCACCGCCGTCGCGACGATGGGCATGCTGATGACCACCGCCTACATCCTGGCGATGGACACCTTCGGCCCGATCACCGACAACGCCGGCGGCATCGCGGAGTTCAGCCGGGCCGAGGCCGGCGCCCGCGAGATCACGGACCG
>DATBPR010000154.1:0-3060 GCA_036561285.1 Candidatus Limnocylindrales bacterium
ACGGACTCGGTCAGGACGGCGTCGTTGATCTTCTCGAGGGAGCTGTCCATCACCGTCTTGTTCAGGACCCCGGTCAGGCGGAGGACGCGGCGGTTGGTCAGGACGAACTGCTCGTTCTGCCAGACCAGCACCTGCCATCCGAACCAGGCGAGGCCGACGACGACGAGGCCGACGACGACCCAGCCGAGCAGCGCGGTGATCGCGCTCGTGTCGCGCAAGATCGTCGAGCTCAGGACGAGCAGGAACACGGCGATCAGCCACATCACGATCGCCCAGATGGCGTTCGCGATCAGGACGAACCAGTGCTGGTGCTCCGTCCGAAGCGGCTGCTCGCCTGTCGCCAGAAACTTGTCCAGGGCCACGGTCTGCTGCTCCTCGGGTCAGGCCCGCGGATGGGCCCGGGCGTAGACCTCCCGGACACGCTCGCCGGTGAGGTGCGTATAGAGCTGGGTCGTGGAGATACTCGCATGCCCGAGCAACTCCTGGACGATGCGCAGGTCCGCGCCACCCTCCAGGAGGTGGGTCGCGAACGAATGGCGCAGCGTGTGCGGCGAGACCCGATGGCCCAGGCCCGCCCGGCGGGCCGCGCCGCGGACGATCGCGAAGGCCTGCTGCCGGGCCAGGCGCCCGCCGCGGTCGCCGAGGAACAGCGGCCCGCCGCGGAGCGGCGCGACGTGCGAGAGGGCGAGCAGCAGGTCGCGGCCTTCCTCGATCCAGCGGCCGAGCCAGTCCAGCGCGATGTCTCCCACCGGGACGAGCCGCTCACGGTCCCCCTTCCCGATCACCCGGACGTAGCCGCCATCGAGTGACAGGTCCTCGCGATCGAGGTTCAGCGACTCACTGACGCGCAGCCCGGCCGCGTAGAGCAGCTCCATGAGGGCCCGGCCGCGCAGGTCCGGCGCCTCCTCGAGCAGCGCGTCGACCTCGTCGACGGTCAGCGTCTCCGGGAGCAGACGGGCCTGGCGGGGCAGGTCGATGTGGGCCGCGACGTCGCGCTCGATCAGGCCGTCGCCGTAGGCGAACCGGTAGAACCCGCGGATGCTGGCCGCCCGGCGGCGGAGCGACGTGGGTGCCAGCCCCGGGTCGGTCGGGCCGCCGCGACGGGTCCGTTCGGCGAGGTGGCGGCGGGCGGCATCCGGCCCGTCGGCCCAGGTCGTCGCGACCCCGCCACCGGCGGCGAAGTCGCGGAGGTCCCCCCGGTAGGCCCGGATCGTCGCGGGCGACAGCCCGCGCTCGACACGGAGATACGTCAGGTAGTCCTCGATCGCCGCTTCCAGACCGGGCGTCGCCACCTCCGGCGATCAGGCCGACGTCGCGGCGCGCGCTCGCCAGGCGTCCGCCCGATCGAGCAGCTCGCGGGACGAGGCGAGGGCGGCCTCGCTCTTGGCGGCGACCTCGCCGCCGAGCATCGCACCGATCTCCCGGACCCGGTCCTCGCCCTCGAGCCGGACGACCTCCGTGACGGTCCGGCCGTCGCGTTCCCGCTTCGCGATCCGGAAGTGGGCGTCCGCGTGGGCGGCGATCTGCGGCAGGTGCGTCACGCACAGGACCTGGTGACGCCTCGCGAGGAGCCAGAGGCTGCGCCCGATCGGGTCGGCGCTCCGGCCGCCGATCCCCGTGTCGATCTCGTCGAAGACGAGGGTCGCGGTGTCGTCCGCCTCGGCGAGGACCTGGCGGATCGCGAGGGCGACCCGACTCAGCTCACCGCCCGACGCGATGCGAGCGAGCGGCCGGGACGGCTCGCCGGCGTTCGGTGCGAGCCGGAAGACGATCTGGTCGATCCCGCTGGCGTCGAAGGCGAGGGCGTCCCCGTCCACCTCGACCGCCGGCTCGTCGTCCTCGGCGGGCCGCCGGCCGAGCCCGACCTCGAACACCCCGGACGGGAAGCCGAGCTCGACGAGGACCGCGTCGACCGCGCCGCCGAGCCGGGTCGCTGCCGTGCGACGCGCGGCCGACAGGTCCGCCGCCGCGGCTGCCACTCGCT
Organism: Candidatus Limnocylindrales bacterium; assembly: GCA_036561285.1. Taxonomy (GTDB): domain Bacteria; phylum Chloroflexota; class Limnocylindria; order Limnocylindrales; family CSP1-4; genus CF-46. The sequence goes on from DATBPR010000154.1 coordinate 1,985, forward strand.
CGAGGAGCCGGGCATCGTCCGCCTGGCGCAGCGCCCGCTCGTCGTCAAGGCCCCGCAGGCGGTCGGCCTCGGCCATCGCCCGCTCCCCATGGGCGATCACGGCCGCCTCGTCGTCGCCGTACCGCCGCTCCAGGGCGTGGATCGCGGAGAGTCGCTCCGAGAGCCGGTCGAGCTCCGCGGGATCGTGGTCGAGGGACTCGGCGAGGTCGCGAACCGACTCGACGACGTCGACCAGCTCCGCCTCGAGACCGGCCAGTCGCTCGGCGAGCGGCTCGTACCGGGCATCGAGATGGCCCAGGTCCCGGATCTCACGGGTCGCGATCGCGATCCGTTCGCGGGCACTCCCCTCCTCGCCCGCGAGCGCTTCCGTGGCCGTCGCCCCACCGCGGGCAATCGTCTCGCCGTGCCGGGCGGCCTCGAGCCGGCCGCGGATCTCGTCCGCCTCGCCAGGTCGCAGGCGGGCCGCGGCGATCTCGTTCGCCTCGTGCTCGGCCAGGTCGAGACGTCGGGTCAGCTCGCGGGGATCCAGCTCGAGAGTGCCGAGCAGGGTCCGGTTCTCGCGCCAGCGGTCGACGGCGGCCGCCGTCGCCGTCCGGAGCGTGTCGTGGCCGCCGAACGCGTCCAGGAGGTCGCGCTGCCAGCGTTCGTCGAGGAGCCGCTGCTGATCGTGCTGGCCGTGGATCTCGACCAACCGGCCGGTGACCTCGCCGAGGCGGGCCGCGGTGACCGGCTCGTCGTCCAGCCGGGCCGTCGACCGGCCCGCGGCGGACACCTCGCGAGCGGCGATCAGCGGCTCCGGGAGGCGATCGAACAGCGCGGTGACGCGCGCGGCCTCCGCGCCATGCCGGACGAGGGTCGTATCCGCGCGCGCGCCGGTCGCCAGCCCGAGCGCGTCGATCAGCAGGCTCTTCCCCGCCCCGGTCTCGCCCGTGAAGACGTTCAGGCCCGGCTCGAGCTCCAGCCGCAGCCGGTCGATCAGAGCCAGATCGACGACGGACAGCTCCAGGAGCCGGCCCGGCTCGCCGCTCGTCGCCGCGTCGCCGACCCGTTCGGCCGGGTCGGCAGGATCCATCACG
>DATBPR010000155.1:0-8098 GCA_036561285.1 Candidatus Limnocylindrales bacterium
CCGAGCAGGCGGTCCGCGCTGGCCGGCTCGCCGTGCGCCTTCAGCGAATCGACGGCCACGTCGACGACCGTGCGGCTGACGTCCGCCGCGGAGAACGGCCGGCGGTCGATGCGCTCGGCCGGGCTGAACAGCCCGGGTCCGGGCACGATCTCCGGGTCGCCGGCGCCGCCCGGGACCGAGTCGAGGGTGACGTTGGCCCGGGTCCGGGCGATCGGCGGTGGGACGGCGCCGGGTGGCAGCAGCTCAACGCTCCCGAAGGCCTCGTCGTCGCCGTCTCCGAGCCGCGCCGAGAGCAGCCGGAAGCCGGCTTCGACGCCACCGAGGGCCGCCCCGACGAGGGCCTCCGATCCGCCGTCGACCAGGAACACGACCCGGCCGTCGCGGGCGATCGAGGGCTCGACCGAGGCGAGCGATCGGGCCAGGGCGGACGCCTGCCAGCCCCACGGCGCCCGGATCGCCGGGCCGGAGAGGGCCGCGAGCGGCAGGCCGACCGCCGCTTCGGAGCCCAGCGTCCAGGCGGTCGCCCAGTAGGTCATCGACAGGCGTTCCTGGTTCGGGCGGACCGGCGGCTGGCCCAGGACGAGGCGGATCCGCCGGCGCAGGCCGCCGGCGCCCTCCCAGCCGCGTCCGGCGGTGGCCTCGGCACCGATCGCCCGGGTCGTCGAGGGGCCGGAGATCCCGACGACGGCGGTCGCCGCGCCCTCGTCGAGGGCCTGGAGGTCGTTGCCGAACCGGGCCTGGACCGCTCCGCCGGGTCCGCCCTCGAGCCGCTGGATGAAGCCGCGGACCGTCCGGATCCCGTCTTCGAACGCGAGCCACGGGTTGCGCTCGCGCCACGGCCCGGGGCTCGGGGCACGGACGTGGCCGCCCTGGATGCGGAGGCTCCCGATGCGATGCGGATGGCCGTTGAGCCGGCTGGCGGGCAGCAGGGCGTGGAGGAAGGACAACCGGAGAGCGGCCTCGACGGGCGCCGACCGGAGGTCGCTCTCGATCCGGTCGAGGATCGCCTCGAGACCGACGAGCTGGCGCGGCGTATGGAGATCGAGCAGGCCGTCGACGAGCCCGGCGCCGCCCTCGACCACCGGGAACCGGTCGCGGAGCCGGGCCCGGGCCGCGGCGTGGTCGTCGGGGATGGCCCGCGCCCGATCGAGATCCACCGGATCGAGCTCGGCGGACTTCTCCCCCGCGCCGCGGAGCCCGCGGCAGACCGGGCACGTGTAGACCTTCCGGGCCGCGATCTGCTCGGTTGATTCGGCGTCGTCGTGGTCATCACTCCGACGTCGCGGGTGGTCGGTCTCGGGCAGCTCGGCGGCCTCGTCCGCGGCGTCCGCGGCCGGGGTCGACGAGTGGTAGCCCGGCTCGTCCTGGCCGGGCCAGAGGAACTCGTCCGCGACGAGCGCCCGGCCGCAGGTCGCGCAGCGCGTCGCGAACAGCTCGCCGACGGCGTTCTTCAGGCTCGTCGCGCCCCGCGGCGAGGCGCTCATCGCCTGGAACGCCGCGTCGAGGTGGCGGAGGTCCGGGGGCCGGAGGACGAGCTCGGCCAGGAGCCGCGTCAGCGGGCTGGATTCGAGGCTCGTGACCCGCCGCTGGCGGTCGACGGCGGCACGGGCGACCCAACCGCCGCGGCCGGCGAGATCCAGGACGACGTCGCCCGGCTTCGCCAGGTTGTCGATCCGGGCCCCGACGAGGGCGGGCGGCGGCGGCGGCGCCAGCCGCTCGAAGAACGGCAGGGTGAACCCGGGCTCAGCACGCACGAGAGGCGCCCGAACGGCCATCGAGTCAGCCTAGCGGGTCACGACAAGGGGAACCGGCTTCCGGCGCTTCACGACTGCGTACTGCAGCCCAGAGCGACGGCTACGCTTCGTCCGCCTCGTCCAGTTCTTCTTCGAAGGCCTCGTCCGTCGTGGACTCCGGCGGCAGGACGCGATCGAGGTCCTCGATCTCCTCGTCCTCGAGGTCGTCCTCGAGGTCGTCCTCGAGGTCCATCTCCTCGCGGATCAGGGTCCCCTTCGTGTAGGGCCGGAGGTCGGTCGACTTGGCCGCCATCGGGAAGGAGACCTTCCCGTAGTTGCGGGGGTCCTGGTAGATCTCGCGGATGATGATCCGGACGTCCTTGTCGCCGAGCGACGTCACACCGGCGGCGTACTTGTTGCCGTCGGCCATCAGCTTCAGGAGTCGGGCCGCGACCCGCGGCTCGACGATCCCGATCCGCATCCCGTTGCTGAACGCGATCAGGCGCCCGCTCTCGGGGGTCAGCTCGACCGCGTCGCCCGGGTTGACCTGGGCGAGCTTGCGCGGATGGGGCAGGTCGGTCAGGAAGGCGAAGCCGGTCTTGCCGGTCTCCTCGACGAAGATCGAGACGGGCGCCTTGCTGCCGTCCTGGGCCGGGACCGTCTTGTCGCCGGCCTCGACGAGGAGGACGCGCAGCCGGTCGATGTTCCGCTCGGCGATCCGGTTCGTCGGATCGAGCGCGAGCGCGGTCTGGTAGTGCTCCCGCGCGGCGGCGAGCTCGCCGAGCTCCCAGAGGGACTTCGCGAGCCGGTTCTCCGACTCCGCGTCCGGACCGAGCTCGAGCAGGCGGCGGTTCGTCTCGGCTGCCTCCGACCACTGGGCCGCGGTCGCCTGGGCGATGGCCTGGTCGACGAGCTGCCGCTTCAGGCGGACCTGGTTGACGGCGCTCGATGCCTGCGTCTCGATCTCGGGGAAGGTCACGGTGGGTCGGTCTCCGTAGCTGTGCGCGCGCTCACCGGGATGGCCGCGACCGAGGGGGCTCGCATCCCGGAGGGGGGCATGGCTTTGTAGCATCGCACGGGCCGAACGTCAAACGGAGGAAGGTGTCGACACACGGCGCCGACGTCCGCCGTCTGGTGCGCGATCGGGGGCAGGATTCGACCGATGGGGAGCCGGATGCCGCGACGGGGACCGTGGATGGCGATGGCCGGCGTCGCCGGTGTTGCCGCCGTGGTCGTTGCCGTCCTGACGATCGGGCTCGCCGGGCCGGCTGTCGGCCCGGAGCCCACGCCACGCCCCGGGGCCGCGAGCGACGGACCGGCGGTCCGGCCCGTCGTCTATTCGGAGATCGTGGATGCCGACGGCTCCGCCCTGATCGAGCGCCGGCTGGACGGGCACAGCCTGCCCCGCAGGGTGGCGCAGCGGACGAATGACAACGGCGGGCGGACGTGGTCGGTCGCGCCGGACGGCAGCGTCGCGGTCGCCGCCCTCGCACGGCGTGCCGGCTGGCGGCTCGATGGCGTCTCGGTCGTCGACGGGAGCGACCTCTGGACGCTGGAGATCGCCGGCGTCGACCTCGGCGAGGCGGTCTGGTCGGCGGACGGACACCGGCTCGCGCTCATCGCCCGGCCGGCGGACGTCGGGCCGACCCAGGCGATCGTCGTGGACGTCCGCGACGGCCACGGGGTCCGGACGATCGTGCCGGAGGGCGCCGTGCTGCAGGGCTTCGACGGCGACAACGCCCTGATCCTCCGGGAGCGACTGCCGGAGGAGCAGAGCGTCGGCTGGTGGTTCTTCCGGATCGATCCGGCCACGAATTCGGTCGATCGCACCCCCGGTCCGCCGGCCGTCGACTCGGCCGCGAGCGGCACGGAGGACGTGGATCCGCGCCTCGGCGTCGGCGTCATCGCCAGCGCGGCGCGGAACGAGCAGGACACGGCAATCCAGGCGTGGCCGCTCGACGGCGAGCCGTTCCGGACGCTCGCGGTGCTCCCGGCGGCCGACGACCTCGCGATCGATCCGGCGGGCAACGGCGTCCTCGTCAACGTCAATCACGACCTCCGGCTGATCGGGTGGGACGGCCGGGTGACCGATCTCTGGACCGGCGACGACGCCCCGACCGGGCTGACGTGGTCCGCCGCCGGCGATTACCTCGGGTTCACGGTCGACCGGCCGGGCAGCAACCTCGTCGTCGTCGAGCTGGCAACGGGCCGGACCGTCGAGCTTCCGCAGGCGGCGCCGGTCGCCCAGTCGATCCTCCTCCGGGTCGTCGGCGGCGTCCCCCTCCCGGCGGCGGCCCTGCCTCCGGTCGAGCCGACACCGACGCCAACGGCGGGGCCCACCGGCCCGGATCTTGCCGCGGCCCCTGCGGTCGCTTCCGCCTGGCTCGAGACCGCCGGGAATCGCCTCCGGCTCCACGTCGATCGCCTCGTCCCGACGAGCGAGGGCGGGATGCGAATCGCGGGGTCGATGCCGCCCATCGACCTCGGCACCGCACCGGCGGCCGGCGAAAATCCGCCCGACGTCCGCCTCCTGCCGCGCCCGGGCAGGTCGCAGATCCTCGTCTGGGTCACCGGGGTGGATCGAAGCACGGGCTGGCTCTGGGACGGAAGCGGGGCCGCTCGCCGGCCGCCCCTGCCGCCAGACTGGCCGGCGGACCCCACCGACGTCGCGTGGCGGCCCGATGGGCTGGCGCTGGCCGGCCAGGCCACGCGACCTGGACGGGATGGTGGCGAGGGGATCTTCGTCGTCGGCGAGCTCGGCGCCTCTCGGACCCGGGTGATCCCGATCCGGGGCGACTACGATCGGTTCGAGGGCTGGTGGTCGCAAACCGAACTGCGGGTGGGGCACCAGACCTGCGCGGAGGCCTGTCCGGGCCGGTACGCCTATTCCGCTCGCCTCCGCGTCCGGGACGGACGGGTCACGCCATTCACGGCCGCCGATCGGGCCCGCGGTCCGATCGACCAGATGTACCCCGACGATCAGGGCGCGATCGTGATGAGTGCGATCAACGACGACGCGCGCGCCGACATCCGGATCGACTGGCCGGCGGACTCGAGCACGTCCGACGGGCCGGAGCTGGTCTCGTTTGCCCCGGACCGCCGGTCGCTGCTCGTCATCGAGGAGACCGACGCCGGCACGGATCTCTGGTGGGTGGACGATCCCGCCCGCCACGCGATCGCCGGTCGGGTCGCGGATCCGTCCCGGACGCTGCTCGCACACTTCGCGCGGCGCGGGCTGACAGTCGACCTGTCGCCCGATGCCCGCTGGGCGCTGACGACCGATCGCGTCGGGGACGTCCTGCTCGTCGAGCTCGCGAGCGGGCGGACCTGGCCGGTCGACCGCGAACGGCAGCTGGTCTGGCTTCCGGGCGCCTGAACGCGCGGGCCTGCGCTGACCGGCCTCAGCCTTCGAGGCGGAGGTTCCAGGCGACGACCAGGATGGCGAGTCCCAGCAGGATCGCGGTCTCCCATAGCCAGCGCGGGTCGCGGCGACGCGACGGCGGCGCGGCGTGGAGCGTGTCCCAGAGGTAGAACAGGAACATGAGCAGGGCCGGCCCGATGAGCCGCGGGATTCCGAGCGCCCGGACCGCCGCCGCCCCGATCGCGATCACGACGGCGTAGCTCAGCGCCGCCCAGAGGGCATCGCGGGCGCTCGCCGTGCGGAGCGCGGCCGCCCGGTACCCGAGCAGGCCCGCGACGATCGCGTCGGCAAGGGCGAGGACCACGAGGTTCGGGAGGGACAGCGGCGCGACCGGCGAGCCCGCGGGCTGGGTGCCGGCCATGCCGCCGGGGACGCCGGCGGCGACGCCGGCGAACGCGACGAGAGCCACGACGAGGATGACGACGAGCGACGCGGTGCGGTCGTCGGCGGTCGGCCCCTGGGCGGCGCCCACGATCCGCTCCTCGATCCCGAGCGCCTGGTCGAGCAGGATCCCGACGCCGACGATCGCGGGGATGATCGCCGGGCCGAGGGGCACGAGCCGGAGGGCGCCGACCGCCCCGAGGGCCGCGACGGCGGGGACGATCAGGCTCTCGATGGGCACGCCACGGTCGGCATCCGGCCCGTCGACCTCCGCCAGCAGCTGGAGCGTGCCCAGGATGGTGGCCGCGAGGACGAGCAGCGCGACGACCCAGATGAGCGGGCCGCTGACGACCGCGGCCATGCCGACGACCGTCGCGACGGCGATCTCGAGATCGCGGCGCCGGCCCGTGGCATCACCGGAGTCGCCCCGCGCCGCGCCACGGATCGGGACGTGGCGCGACCCGCGCCCGAGACCGCTCGGGGCGAGCGACGGGACGTTCGGAGACGGTGTCGACATCGGCGCGGATGGTACGCCGTCCGCGCCGGAGCCTCAGACCCGGTCCGGCTTGGCCGCGGCCCAGGCGAGGAGGTCGGAGCGCGATCGCGTGTTGGCGACGTTCGCGGCGGTCACCCAGGCCCGCCGCGCCTGGCTGACTCCCCACCGCACGTAGTCGAGCTCGCGGGTGTGATGGGCGTCCGAGTCGACCGTGAGGACGCACCCAGCCGCGACCGCCCGCCGAGCCCGCTCGACCGAGAGGTCCAGGCGATGAGGCGAGCCGTTCATCTCGAGGGCCGTGCCGGTCCGGGCCGCCGCGTCGTACACGGCGTCCCAGTCGAGGTCGAGGTCGTCGCGCGTCTGGATCATCCGGCCGGAGGGGTGGGCGACGATGTCCACGTGGGGGCTGTGGATCGCGTTGAGCGTCCGTCGCGTGAGCTCGGCGCGCGACTGGCGGCGCGAGACGTGAACCGATGCGACGACGACATCGAAGGACGCGAGGAGCTCGTCGTCGTAGTCCAGCGTCGCGTCGGCACGGACCTCGAGCTCGCAGCCGTGAAGCAGGCGGAAGCCTTCCTTCGGGGTCTCGGGCGGCGCCGTGCCGGCCGCCTCCTCCGCCGCGAACCGGGCGTTCAGCTCGGCGATGATCGCCCGCTCCTCCGCGACGCGGTCGGGCGTCAGCCCATTCGCGATCGCGAGCGATTGGCTGTGGTCCGTCAAGACCTCGTAGGCGTAGCCCCGCCGCCGGCAGGCCTCGGCCATCGCCTCGATCGGCTGGCTGCCGTCGCTCCACTCGCTGTGGGTGTGGCAGTCGCCGCGGAGGTCGGCCTGGGTGATGAGGACGGGCAGCCGGCCGGCCAGCGCGGCCTCGATCTCGCCCTCGTCCTCGCGCAGCTCGGGCTCGATCAACGGCAGGTCGAGGAAGGCGTAGGCCTCGGCCTCGGTCGCGAACGTCTGGAGCTCCGCGTCCGGCCCGGTCAACAGCTCGCCGTCCTCGCCGATCCGCTGGAAGCCGTACTCGGACAGGGTCCAGCCGCGGTCACGCGCTCGCGCCCGGAGCTTGACGTTGTGCTCCTTGCTGCCGGTGAAGTGGATCAGGTGCGTTCCCGCCGTCCCCGGCGCCATCGCCATCAGATCGACCTGCGGCCCGCGCAGCAGCCGGACGGCCGATTTGTGCCCGCCGCGGCCGATGACCGCGTCGACCGCGCCGAGCCCGACGAACCGGGCCATCAGCGCGTCCGGATCGGTCGTCTCCGCGAGCAGGTCGAGGTCGCCGATCGTCTCCTTCTTCCGCCGGAACGAGCCGGCAGGCTCGATCGACCGGACGCCCGGTGTCGAGCCGAGGACCTCCAGGAGCGACTCGATCTCGCGCTCGGCCTGGTTCAGGAGCATCCGGCGCGGGTTCTGCTCGAGCCGGTCGACGCCCTCCAGGATCATCGTCTCGGTCCGTTCCGACAAGCCGCGGATCGTCCGGACCCGGCCCGCCCGCGCGGCGGCTTCGAGGTCGCCGAGCGTCAGGATCCCGAGCCGCTCGTGGAGCTGGCGGACCGTCTTCGGACCCAGGCCCGGGATCTGGAGCAGCTCGACTAGGCTCGCGGGCACCTCCGTCCGCAGCCGCTCGAGATACGCCATCCGGCCGGTCGTGACGTATTCCGCGATCTTGTCCGAGATCGCCTGGCCGACGCCCGGCACTTTCGGCGGGTTGCCGGCCCGGTAAGCCGCGACGAGGTCGACCGGGCTGCGCCCGATCGCGTCGGCGGCCCGGTGATAGGCGATCGTCTTGAAGGCGACCTCGCCCTGGATCTCGAGGATGTCGCCGATCTCGTGGAAGGCGCGGGCGAGGTCGCCGTTCGTCAGGTCCGCCACCTCGTCAGCGAGGACATCGGCGGGCGGCTCGTCGTCGTGGTCCTGCAGCGCAAGCGTCGCAAGGTCGTCGGGTCCGAGGTCGGGATCGGGCACGGCCCGATGGTAGCGGCCGGGACCAGGCCGACGGTCGGGCGGCTGAGGCGTAGGCGGCCGCGAGCACGAGAGCGAGCGCACCTGGAGGTGCGTGAGCGAACGCGCGCA
>DATBPR010000156.1:0-2383 GCA_036561285.1 Candidatus Limnocylindrales bacterium
CGACCTCCGCCAGGACGCGGCGGATCGCCGCCTCGACGTCTCGCGGGTCGATCTCGAGCGGGTCGAATGGCACGAGCACGGTCGCGTGGGCGGGGACGGGACGGCCGACACCGGACAGCCCCGCCCGCGCCGCTTCGATCGCGCGGGCCGTCTCGGCCGCCTGTCGGGCCAGGGCCGGGCCCGCCCGGTCGCCGAGGGTCACGAGCAAGGCGGCGTCGCCGAACGGTTGGACGCGCGCCGGCGCGCCGTGGGCCTCAGTCATGGAGCGCCGCGACCCCGATCCCCTCCCCGGCAAGCGCCGCCCGCACGGCCGTTGCGGTCTCGACCGCGTCGGGGCTGTCTCCGTGGATGCAGATCGTGTCGGCCACGACGCCGACCCGGGAACCATCCGTCGCCGTGACGCGGCCCTCGCGGGCGATCGACACCGCTTGCGCGGCGGCCTCTGCGGGTCCGAGCAGGGCCCCGTCGAGGCGGCGCGACCGAAGCGAGCCATCCGGCTCGTAGCGTCGATCCGCGAAGCCCTCCCGGGCGACGCGCAACCCGGCAGTCAGTCCGGCCGCGATCGACACCGACCCCGCCAGTCCGACGAGGACGAGCGCCGGGTCGAGGTCCCGGATGGCCGTCGCGATCGTCTCGGCCATCTCCGGGTCGCGGGCCGCCCGGTTGTACATCGCGCCGTGGGGCTTCACGTGCCGGACCGTCGCCCCCGCGACCCGTGCTCCGGCGATCACGGCCCCGACCTGGACGACGAGCGTCGCCCGCAGCTCGTCCGGCGTCAGGTCGAGATCGCGCCGGCCGAAGCCCGCGAGATCCGGGTAGCCCGGATGCGCCCCGATCGCCACGCCGTGGCGAACGGCGAGCTCGGCGGTCCGGAGGATCGTCGTGGCGTCGCCGGCGTGCGCGCCACACGCGATGTTCACGCTCGTGACGAGCGGCACCAGCGCCTCGTCGGTGCCCATCGGCCACGGGCCGAAGGACTCGCCGACGTCGGCGTTCAGGTCGATTGCGTGCGCGGGGTCGCCGGCCACGCCGCGATCCTAGCGCCCGCTCGCGCGGTGCCTCAGACCGAGGCGGCCGGCGCCTCGCTTGGCGCGGGCGTGGGCGTCGGCGCGGGCGGCGGCGTCGGCGTCGGCGCGGGCGGCGGCGTCGGGGTGGGCGGCTCCGTCGGTGGCGGCTCGCTCGGTGGCGCGCTCACTTCCTCGGACGGTGCCGCGCTCGGGACCACCGACGGCGGGGCGCACGGCTCGAAGAGGATGTTCGCCGACGGATCGGCGGACGGGATCGCGAACGAGGGCACGATCCCCGTGCTCGGATCCGCGGTCGGGACGGGGAAGCACGTCACCGATGGGCTCGGTGCCGCGCAGCCATGTCCGGAGACGAGCGCACCCCACGAGTTGCCGTAGGGCCGGAACAGGCCGTTGTAGAAGTACGCCGTCGGGCTGCGGTTGACCCCGCCCGCGACGCCCGGGCCGCGCTCGGCGCGGTTGATCCAGTTCTCGTCCGCGACGAGCCAGCTCGGGAAGTGGCCCTCCCAGACGGTGTCGAGGCGGAGGACGTCGCCCCCGCACATGTCGGCCGGGACCGCGGACTTCGGCTCCGTGCCCGGGATGAACCACTCGGTGATCGACTTGCCGCCGCCGCTCGGCCGCATCCCGGTGAAGGGGTCGACCTTCGCCTGGGTCAGCCCACTCGGCACCGCGAAGTCGGCGATCGGCCACTTCGCCGTGGCGTCCTGCATGAAGCCCTGCCACATGAAGGTCGTGACGTCGATCGAGAACACGGGCTTGTTCGGCGTCGAGATGACCGTGTTGTCGCTGTTGCCGACCCAGGCGCCGACGGCGAGCGCGTAGTTGCCGGCCGTCCGGCTCTTGTCCGACGGGACGGCGATGTAGCCGTAGGCGTTGAGGTCCTTCGCGTCGTTGTTCGTGCCGGTCTTGAGGGTCGCCGGCCGATGCTTGCCCCCGGGGCCGGTGATCTCGAACTTGCCCCAGAACGGGTTGACCTTCGGGTCCGTGTTGCCGGCAAGGATGTCGGTGACGATGAACGACGCCTGGGGCGAGGCGACCTGGTCGCCAGTCGGCGGCTGGTACTCGATGACCGGCTTCCCGGTCTGGTCCTTGACCGACAGGATCGTCGTGTGCGCGATCTTCTTGCCGCCGTTGGCAAGGGTCCCGTAGGCCGTGACCAGGTCGACCGGCCGGACCTCCTGGACGCCGAGAGCGATCGACAATCCGGTCGCCTTCGAGCTCTGGAAGACCATCCCGTAGTCCTGGGCCCGGGCGAGGAGGTGGTCGACGCCGTTGACCTGGGCCGCCTTCACGGCCGGGATGTTCAACGAGAACTGGAGGGCGTTCCGGACCCGGACCGGGCCGCGCTCGAGGCT
>DATBPR010000157.1:0-4194 GCA_036561285.1 Candidatus Limnocylindrales bacterium
GCCGTGCGGCGTCCAGGTCCAGTCGGCGAGGGCCATGGCCCCGGCGCTGGCGCCGGCGAGCACGGCACCACGCCGCCAGGCCAGGTGCATCGCCTCGAGCGCCGGCGTGCCGCCGAGGATCGTCGGGATCAGGTCCGGATCGCCGCCCGGCAGGTGGACGAGGTCCGCCGCGGCAATGCGGTCGACCAGCCCCCGGTCCGCCGCGGACGCGCCGTCAAGGACGCGTGCGACCTCGATGCGGGCCGCCAGGCCCAGCGCCGCGGCGCGCCGCTCGAATGCCCGGACACCGGTCGTCGCCGCCCGATCCGGCAGGCCCCGGGCCGCGGCCGTCGGGAGGACCACGATCCGGATCACCGGCACGGAGGATCCGTCCGGGCCAGCGCCGGTCGCCGCGATCCGGTGGCCCTCGACGTCGTCCTCGTCGCGCGGGGGATCCGCCGCCGAGTGCCCGGCTTCGCGCTCGGCGACGGCCCGCGCGGCGGCGACCAGCAGCGCGTCGAGGAAGGGCTCGTCGCCGGCGAGATACTCGCCCCCGCCATGGAGCCCGATGGCTCCGGTCATCGTCGCGGGCCATGCGGGGACACGGACGTCACGGGCCGGGAGGCGCGCTCGGAGCCAGGCACCGCGCGATGATACGAGCGCCCCGTCAGGCCGTCGTCGCGCCTACGATGGCCGGCCGATGCGCGTCCGAACGGGCGACCTCGTCGCCAGGATCGCCGCCTGGACCCGTCGCTGGGACGCGATCCTTCCGCTCCTCGCCGCCGAGCTGATCGTCTGGCTCGGCTTCGGCGCCTTGCTGCCGATCATGCCGCTCTACTTCACCGAGCACGGGATCGACCTCGTGACGCTCGGGGTCGTCGTTGCCGCGTGGCCGGCCGCCCGCTTGATCGGGGAGCCGATCTTCGGCTGGCTCGCGGACCGGACCCGGCGCGTGCCCCTGATGGTCGCAGGCAACGTCCTGGCCGGGATCTTCCTGTTCCTGCCGCTCGTGTTCGTCGGGGCGCTCCCGTTCACGATCCTCCGGGCCGTGGCCGGGCTCGCGACGGCGATGTACGACCCGGCGGCGCGCGGCTACATCACGGACGCGACCCCGCCCGAACGACGTGGCGAGGCGTTCGGGCTGTACGGCGCGGCCCAGATGGGCGGCCTGCTCCTCGGGCCGGCGATCGGCGGCCTGGGCGCGACCCTCTTCGGCGGCGTCGCGTTCATCTTCGTGTTCGGGGCGATCAGCTCCTTCCTCGCTGCGGCGGCGATCGCGATCCGTGTCCGCGAGCGGCCACACGCCCCCGGACGTCTCCCCGCGATGGAGCTCACGGAGATGGGACCCCAGTCCGAGCACCTCGCCGCCCGCGCGCTGCCGGCGGACGCCGCGGACGATGGGACGGGCCGGACGGCGCCAGACGCACCCGCGTCGCTGGTCAACCGCTGGCTCGGGGCGGCCATCCTGTTCACCATCGGGAGCAACTTCGCGTTCGGGACGTACGAGGTCGTCTGGTCGATCTTCCTCCGGGGCCTCGGCGCCGGTCTCGAGCTCATCGGCCTGACGTTCGCGATGTTCGGCCTGCCCATCCTCGTCCTGTCGCCGTTCTTCGGGCGGCGGATCGATCGCGGCAGTCTGACGCCGTACCTGATCGCGGGAGCCGCCCTGCCGGTGTTCGCGGCGATCGCCTACACGCTGATCCAGGATCCGTGGCTGGCCGTCCCCCTGATCCTCGTCGAGTCGACCGGCTCGGCGATCGGCAGCCCGGCGCTGTTCACGGTGATCGCCCTCGGCAGCCCGGCGGGGCGGGCGTCCACGTCGCAGGGGATCGTCGGGGCGTCCGGCACGCTGGGATTCGTGATCGCCTCGCTCGTCACCGGCGCCGCCGCAGCCATCGACATCCGGCTGCCGTTCTACCTGTTCGCGATCGTGATGACGACCCTGTCGCTGGCCGCGTTCGCCGTCGCGTGGCCGAGGCTTCGGGAGCGATCGGCGGCGATGGCCGCGACCGCCGAGGCCGTCGGTCAGGTCTGACGCGGGCTGCCGGCCGGCCCGCCGGGGCGATCCGGCCAGCGTCCGGTCGCAGAGCCGCCGGTCGCGAGATCGTGACGACGCCCGAGCAGCTCCGCGCGATACTCCCGACGTGAAGGCCGTCCACGTCCCCGAACATCGGGCGTTCCTCCGCTATCTCGAGATCCCGGGCGAGGGCCCAACGCTGCTGTGGCTGCACGGCTGGCAGTGCTCGTCGACCGGCGAGCTGCTGCCGGCAGCGGTCGGCCAGCCGCTCCGAGGTCGCCGCTCGCTGCTCGTCGACTTCCTCGGCCACGGCTACAGCGACAAGCCGCCGGATTTCGGCTACGAGCTCGAGGATCACGCCCGGACGATCGTTGCCCTCATCGACTCACTCGGCCTGGAGGATTGCGGCCTGGTAGGCCACAGCATGGGCGGCGCGATCGCCATCCTCGTGGCGGCGGCTCGCCCCGCGGTCATCAGCCTGCTCGTTCTGGCCGAGGCCAACGTCGGTCCGGAGGGCGATGACGGCCTTGAGGGCCTGAGCGAGGAGGCGTTCGTCGAGGGCGGCTTTCCCGACCAGCTCGCGAGCAAGCTGACGGATGCCGTCGCGAATCCGGACGGCCTGGGGGCCGCCCATCTCGGCATCACGCGGCTTGTCGAACCGCGTGCGGTCTACCGCGAGGCGGTCTCGATGGAGCGGGAGCGGACGCCGACGCTGCGATCGATCCTGGGCGGCCTGGACATGCCGCGCTGGTACCTCACCGGCGAGCTCAGCGATCCCGATCCCGAATTCGATCGGGGGATGGCGGCCATGGGCGTCGGCCTGAAGGTCGTCCCGGGGACGGGACACCCGATGGGCCTGCAGAACCCGGAGGGCCTCGCCCGGACCATCGCTGACGTGATCGCCGCGTCGTGGTCCCGCGCGGACGCGCCTAGCTCGGGCTGAGGCCTCGGCCCATCCGATCGCGCAGACCGGGCGAGGCCGGGCCGGCGAGGCGTCGACGGAGGCTCAGCGGGTCGATCCGCGTCGGATCTGCGGGACGGAGCGACGACGACCGGGCGAGGCGCTCGTGGAACGCCTCGGCGACAGCCGGGTGGACCCGATCCGGAGTGGTGCGGTGGCGTCCGAACATGTGCGGGACGGTGCGCGGGCCGGTGCGCGGGCGCAACCCCTCCGTTCGTCGCAGGCCGTGGTGGGACTTCCGTACCGGTGGCGTCGGACGAGCTCGCGATCCAGCGTGGGTCGACCCGGCGCCGTTTGACCGGCCGGGGGTCGGTCCGTATCATCCGCACGCGGGGTGGAGCAGCGGCAGCTCGTCGGGCTCATAACCCGAAGGTCGGCGGTTCGAATCCGTCCCCCGCAACCAGCCGCATACCACCAGAACCCCGGGTCCGACCGCCCGGGGTTCGCTGTTTCCCGGGATGGTGCCTGCGAGGCGACGATGGGCCCGCGGCTACTCCCAGCGGAACCGGGCAGATGCGACCCCGAGCAGGGCGACAGCCCAGGCGGTGAGCAGGACGAGCGGGCTGACGATGTCGGCTCCTGAAGGCGCCGCCCCGAACGCGATCCGGAGCAGCTCCGAGAGCGGTGCCGCCGGGAGGGCCGCGGCGACCGCGGCGAGGGGCGCCGGCAGCTGGCCGATCGGGACGATGATCCCGCCGACGACGAGGAAGGCGAGGAACAGGACGTTGGCGAGGGCGAGGACCGTCTCCGCGCGGAGCGTCCCCGCCATCCACAGCCCCTGGCCGGCGAAGGCGGCGGTTCCGAGCAGGACCGCGCCGACGGCCAGGACCGGCGACGCCCCTGGACCCGGGCTCCAGCCGAGCGCGAGGACCGCGACCGCGACGATCAGGGCGATCTGGACGGCCTCGATGATCAGGACCGTCAGCACCCGGGCCGCGACCAGCTCGCCCCGGCTCAGCGGCGACCCGCCGAGTCGCTTCAGGACGCCGTACGAGCGGTCGTAGGCGGTCGTGATCCCGAGGCTGACAAGGCTCGTCGCCACGATCGCGAGGGCGATCGTCCCGGGCAGGAGGAAGTCGACCTGCCGGCTCGTTCCCGTCGGGAACATCGAGATCGACGAGAACAGGACGAGGACGATCGTCGGGATGACGATCGTCGCGAACAGGTTCTCGCCGCGGCGGAGCGCGAGACGCAGCTCCATCGCCGTCATCGCGGCGACGGCACGTGGGGCCGGTGC
>DATBPR010000158.1:0-1733 GCA_036561285.1 Candidatus Limnocylindrales bacterium
AGATCGACGTCGTCGGGACCGCCGTCGACCTCCACTCCGGCGGCTACGGCGGCGTCGTCCAGAACCCGGCCAACGCCCTCGCCACGATTCTCGCGGCGCTCAAGGGGCCGGACGGCCGGATCGCGGTGCCCGGCTTCTACGACGACGTCGCCGCCCTCTCCGACGCGGACCGCTCGCAGTTCGCGGCGCTCCCGTTCGACGAGGATGCCTACCTCGCGCGGCTCGGGCTGCCCGAGCTGTTCGGCGAGACCGGCTTCACGACCCTCGAGCGCCGGGGCGGGCGGCCGACCCTGGACGTCAACGGGCTGTGGGGCGGGTTCCAGGGCGAGGGCTCCAAGACGATCATCCCAGCCCACGCCCACGCCAAGGTCAGCTGCCGGCTCGTCCCGAAGCAGGAACCGGATCGGATCTTCGACGCGCTCCGGGACTACGTCGCGCAGGTCGCCCCGCCAGGCGTCACGACGACGGTCCGGCTATTGGGCGGCGGGCTGCCGAGCGTGACCCCGGTCGACCATCCGGTCGCCCAGGCCGCCGCGCGCGCCCTCGAGGCGACCTTCGGCCAGGCGCCGGTCTACGTCCGCGAGGGAGGATCGATCCCGGTCTGCGCGAGCTTCGAATCGATCCTCGGCCAGCCCGTCGTGCTTCTCGGGTTCGCCCAGCCGGACAGCCACGCCCATGCCCCGAACGAGTGGATGGACCTCGCCAACTACGAGACCGGCATCCGCACGATCGTGCGGTTCTGGGCCGAGATCGCCGCCCTCCCTGACGAGGGCGCGTAGGACCTTCGGGTCACGTCCCGGCCCGCTTTCGGGCGACTGCGCGGCCGGAACCCGGTGCTACGATGCACCCACTTTCACACCCGGAGGGCGACCCAGCGTGACCGAAACCGCCGAACCCACCGCCACGGCGCCCACCTGGCGGCTGGATGCCGATACGGGGAGCATGGCTCCGCGGTCGGCGCTGGACGTCCTCGTCGACCTCAACGACAAGGTCGTCTCGGGCAAGGTCGGTGAGTACCAGCCCGTCCCGCTCGGCTTTACCCCGCTCGACAAGACGATCGGCGCCGGCCTCCGCGCCGGCGAGCTGCTCCTGATCGGCGGCGCCCAGGGCACCGGCAAGACGACCATGGCGCTCCAGATGGCGCGGAACATCGCGTCGGGCGGCCAGGCGAACGTGCTCTACATCTGCTTCGAGCACGACGAGCAGTACCTGCTCAACCGGCTGATCGCGATGGAGTCCGCCCTTGCCCACCTGCCCCACAAGACGGGCGCGATCAAGATCCAGGACGTCCGCAAGGAGATCCTCGGGACCTGGATGGCCGAGGGCGGCGGCGTCGCCCAGCTCGCGAGCAACCCGCGCCTCCGGCCGTCGCTCGACCGGATCGCTCGCTACGGCCAGAACCTGTTCCTGCTCCGCGGCTCGCAGACCGCCTCGACCGTGGAGAACATCCGCAAGCTCGTCCAGCAGCATCGCGAGCTCAGCGGCGACCGCCGGCTCGTCGTCTTCGTGGACTACCTGCAGAAGGTCCCGCAGATCCCCGAGCCCGACTCCGAGACCGAGAAGGTCACCTACGTCGTCAACGGCCTCAAGGACATCGCCCTGTCCGAGGAGGTCCCGATGATCAGCATCGTGGCCGCGGACAAGGAGGGCCTGAAGGCGTCCCGCCTCCGGAACTTCCACCTGCGCGGATCGTCGGCGATCAACTACGAGGCCGACATCATCCTGATCCTCAA
>DATBPR010000159.1:0-2096 GCA_036561285.1 Candidatus Limnocylindrales bacterium
CGCGGCGGACCGGACCGCGACGGACGGGGACGGGGCGCTCGATGCCGCCGCCGGAGCGGTGGCGGGCAGCGACGCCCCGGACGAGGTCGTGGGTGACGGTGCCGGCGTCTGGCTCGAGCCGCAGGCGGCCAGGAACGCCGCGAGGCCGCCGAGGGCTGCCGCCCGGAGGAGGTCGCGGCGGGAGACGACCGTGGGATTGGTCGTCGCGGGCGAAGGTCGTTCGGCTGTCATGTCGTGCACGTCTCGATCAGATCACGCGGAAGGGGCCGCCGGCGCACGGTCTCGGGACGGCCACGGCATGTCCACGCCTCGTTCACAATCCGCCGCGATCATCGACGACGGCGCCGGAACCCGTCCGCGGCGCGCCACCTCAGGGGAGCCACATGGAACCGATCATCCAGGTCGACGGCCTGGTCAAGCGCTACAAGAAGGCCGACCACCCGGCCGTCGACGGTATCTCGTTCGACGTCCGGCCGGGCGAGCTCTTTGCCTTCCTCGGTCCGAACGGGGCCGGCAAGACGACAACGATCTCGATCCTGACGACGACCCTGGCGAAGACCGCCGGGACCGTCCGGATCGCCGGTCACGACCTGGACCGCGACGCGACGGCCGTCCGCCGGAGCATCGGGATCATCTTCCAGAACCCGAGCCTCGACCTCCACCTGTCGGGCGAGGAGAACATCCGGATGCACGTCGCCCTGTACGGCCTGTACGTGTACCGGCCGTTCTTCCGGACCATGCCGAGCGAGTACCGAGACCGGATCCGGGAGCTGGCGGATGTCGTCGGCCTCGGCGACGAGGTGTTCCGTCCGCTGAAGACGTACTCGGGCGGCATGAAGCGGAAGCTCGAGATCATCCGGAGCCTGATGCACCGGCCGTCGGTGCTGTTCCTCGACGAGCCCACGTCCGGTCTCGATCCCGTCAGCCGCCACTCCCTGTGGCAGTACCTCCGCAGCGTCCGGGCCACCGAGGGCACGACGATCTTCCTGACCACCCACTACCTCGAGGAGGCCGAGGAGGCGGACCGCGTCTGCGTCATCGACCACGGTCGCATCGCGATCATCGGCACGCCCGACGAGATGAAGGCGGCCCTTCTCGAGCGGTCCATCGAGATGGATGCCGCCGACCAGCCGGCTCTCGTCGCCGAGCTCGGCGCGCTCGGGCTCGAGCCGTCCGTCGGGGACGACGGGCTCGTCCGGGTCGCCTACGACGGCGTCACGGCCCAGTCCGTCATCGCCCGGATCACGACACCCCTGAGCGTCCTCCGCGTCACCGACCCCAGCCTCGAAGAGGCCTATGTCGAGCTCCTCCGCTCGACCGATCCGGCGGCAGCTGTCGTCGAGGAGACCGCCGCATGACCGCCACGTCCATTCCTGCGTCCACCGCCCGCGACGGCATCTCGAACCGCTTCGCCCGCGAGGCCAACGCGACGTTCGCGATCGCCTGGCGCGAGGTCCTGCGAGCCGTCAAGAGTCCGCTCTCGATCGCCTTCACCGTGATCTTCCCGGTGATCTTCATCGGGATCCTCGGGGGAAGCATCTCGCAGAACCTCAGCGGGGCGCTGCCCTACGCCTACCTGCCGTTCATGCTCATCGGGATGATCGCCAACACGATGTACCAGGGCACGATCACCGGCGTCACCAACCTGGTGGAGGAGCGTGAGAACGACTTCACGGCCGAGCTCTTCGTGGCGCCGATCTCGCGCTACAGCGTCCTGCTCGGCAAGATCATCGGGAGCGGCATCGCGTCCCTGATCGCCCTGGTCGGGATCATCGCGATGGTCTTCGTGATGCAGATCCCGATGAACTTCGGGGACTTGCTCCGGGTCATTGCCCTCGCCCCGATCCTCGCCCTGGCCGGCGGCGCCCTCGGTGTCTTCTTCATCGGCTTCGTCCACGACCCGAAGACCGCCGGGGCCGGCGTCGCGCTCCTGATCATTCCGCAGATCTTCCTGTCCGGAGCGCTGATCCCGGTGGCCAGCTCGTCCGGGATCCTGGGGCTGCTCGCCAAGCTGATGCCGATGACCTACAGCATCGACCTCGCCCGGAACATCTTCTATGCCGGCAAGCCCGAGGCGGCCTTCACCGTCCTGTACC
>DATBPR010000160.1:0-1655 GCA_036561285.1 Candidatus Limnocylindrales bacterium
GCGATGATGACGACGGCGAAGTTTGCGTTGTCGTCGAAGAACGGCAGCTTGAAGTTCATCCCCATGACGCCGGCGATGACGATCGCGGGCAGGGCGATCGACGAGATGATCGTGAGCGTCTTCATCACGTCGTTCGTGCGCTGCGAGGCCCGGCCCAGGTAGAGGTCGAAGGAGCCCACCAGCAGCTCGCGCGCATTCTCGACCTCGTCGATCGCCCGCTCGAGGCGCTGGGCAACGCCGGGCCAGATGACGCCGAGCTCCTCGTGCAGCTCGAAGTCCGGGCGCGACAGCGGCAGCAGCGCCTCGCGGTTCGGGGAGAGGGCCCGCCGGAGCCGGGCGATCCGCCGACGGACCTCGACGACGGCGTCGAGGTACGGCTCGTCGCGGGGGTTCCGGACGGCCAGCAAGTCGAGCTCGTCGATGCGGGCCTCGATGGCCTCGACCTGGCGGAAATATGATGCGAAGACCGCGTCGAGGAGTCCCGCCGTGAACTGGACCGCGTCCAGGCGGCCGAGCTCCGGCTCGCGCGCGACGTCCTCGCGGAACGCGCGGATCGCGTCGAGCGGGCCCTGATGCACGGTGACGACGTGGTTCGGGCCGATGAGGAGGTCCAGGACGTGTCGGCCGACGGTGGCGTCGTCGGGATCGACCGCGATCAGGGTCAGGGCGACGCGACCCTCGAGACGGAGGATGGGGCCGGTCCGCTCCTCGAGGGCGAGACGCTCGAGCGCGACCTCCTCGAGGCCGACGGCCTGGGCGACACGGTGGAGGTGACCTGCGGACCGTTCGTCGAGGTCGATCCAGAGGAGCTGCTTGTCACCGAGCTTCGGCGGCGGCCCCGCCGCGAGGTCGAGGTCGCGATCCTCGCCGTTCGCATCGAAGAAGGTGGCCCGGAGCGTCACCGGATGAACGCGAGGATTCCGGCCGCCGCAAGCGCGATGAAGGCGAGGAAGTACTCGACCAGCCGCATGGACGTCTCCCCCTCGTCCGGGTGAATGGCGGCAAGCGTCCGGCGGATCATCGATGGAACTCCCGAACCTGGCCGACGGGGCGCCGCTGGGTTGCGGCGCGTCGTCGTTGTGGACGCAGGATGGAGGGCGCCTGCTTCCAGCGTGAACGGCCGCGGGCGGGTGCTCGTATCACCACCGTTGCACTCGGACCGCGCAGCGGTGCGCCCCCGCATCGCCCCTCGGTTGGTCCGGCGCCGCCGCGTGCTGCGAGAAGCCTGCAACGGTCGGCCGCCGTCTGGACGTGCGTGCGTTCACCCGGGCTGGCTAGCGTCTGATCTCGTGGTCGCCCCCGGCCACTCGCGGGGCCATCCAGGCACCCACGTCAGCGGTGCAGTCCCTGGCGC
Source organism: Candidatus Limnocylindrales bacterium (assembly GCA_036561285.1). GTDB lineage: Bacteria > Chloroflexota > Limnocylindria > Limnocylindrales > CSP1-4 > CF-46. Next base: position 1,355 of record DATBPR010000160.1, read on the forward strand.
TCCCTCGCAACGGAGGAACCCGACACCATGTTCAAGCGAATCCTGCTTGCCCTCGCGCTCGCCGCGTCCGTCGGCGGCGCGGTGGTCGCCTGCAGCACCCCTGCCGCCACGACCGCACCGTCCATCTCGGCGCCGTCCACGGCTCCGTCGGTCGAGGCGCCGTCCGCGGCGCCGTCGGAGGCCGCGCCGAGCGCCTCCTGACCTGACCTCGCACTTCGCGACACCGATGCCCCCGGCTCCGGCCGGGGGCATCGGCCTGCCTGTCATGTCGCTGCGATGTCCGCCGGGCCCGATGTCGACG
>DATBPR010000161.1:0-3047 GCA_036561285.1 Candidatus Limnocylindrales bacterium
CGCGGAGGTCGACGCCCGCGTCGTGGAGTGCCTGGAACCAGTGCCGGACCGACGCGCTCGCCGGCAGCGAGTGCGGGTTCGCGGGAACGATGACCCGGACCTCGACGCCGCGACGGGCTGCCTCGACGAGCCCTTCCAGCACGGGGTGGTCGGCGAGGTACGGGCTGATCACGTAGAGCCGGCGCTGTGCGCCGTTCACGGCGTCGCGGAACGCCGTCCGGATCGGGAGGTGGCCTTCGCCCGGGTTGTTCGCGAGGATCTTCATCTCGACACCGGCGCCGCCGGCATCGCCGGCCGCGACCGGCGGGAAGAACCGGTCGAGCCCGGCGGCCTCGGCCGGGAGCGGCCCGCCCTGGAACTGCCACGACAGGAGGAACACCGCCTGGAGCTGGGCGACGATCGGCCCCTCGAGACGGAGCATCAGGTCGTGGGTGCCGGTCGTGTAGTGGTCCTCGATGCCGGGGCCGCCGACGTACGCGACGCGCCCGTCGATCACGATGACCTTGCGATGGTCGAAATGCCCGAAGTCGTCGAACCGCCAGTCGACCTTGCGCTCCTGGAGCAGCCCGTCGAGGTCCAGGAACGCGCCCTGGTTCGCGACGACCTGGACGCCGCCCGCGACCATCGAGTCGTAGAACGGCTTCGAGCCGCGGCCGGGCTGGCTGAACGCCGCCTCCGTGATGATCCGCACGTCGACGCCCTCGCCGACCTTCCGGACCAGGAGATCGCGGAAGCGGTTGCCGATCTCGCCGGCCTTGAAGCCGAAGATCAGGATGTGGACGTCAGACGTCGCCGCCTCGATGTCGGCGAGCATCGCCGGGAAGAACGCCGCCCCATCGATGAGGAGATCCCAGCGGGTCGCGGCCGCCGGCTCGAAATCGAGCGTCAGGCGGGCCCGGGCCGGGGGCCGGCCGAGCGCGTCCTCGACCGCCTGGCGGGCATTGTCCGGCCCGATCAGCCGCGGCGGCTCGGTCCGGCCGAGGACCAGCCGCCGGCCCGCGACCAGCGCCGCGGTGCCGGCCGCGCCCAGGAACAGGAGGCGTCGTTTCATCCCCGCAAGAGTAGCCGCCCGAGCCGCGCCAACCGGCCCCGGAGCGGACGGGTGCGAGCGGGGTGGTCGTCGCGTTCCGCGAGTCCGCTACCCTGACGGCGACGGGACGACCTCCACCGAGGGTGATCGGGCAATGGCAGCTGACGACGCGATGACGCCGACGGCGGACGACGGCGATCCGGCCACGTCCGGAAACTCGTCCATGCCCGCCGCCGAGGGCGAGGACCCGACGACGACGGCCGGCGCGGAGGCGAGCGGCGGACCGCCGACGACGATGCCCAGCCGGCGGACTGCCCTCATCCGGGCCGGCGCGATCCTCGCGATCCTGTTCGTCGTCTTCGGCCTGATCCTGCCGCGGTTCGTCGACTACTCCGAGGTCGTCGACGCCCTCGCCGCGCTGACGCTCGAGCAGATGGTCGTGATGACGATCCTCGGGATCATCGCCTGGTTCGTCTGCGGCCAGCTGTTCACGGTCCTGATGGACGGCATCAGCCCGTTGCGCGGCATGGAGTCCTACCTGATCCTGTCGGGGATCGGATCGAGCATCCCGTTCGGGCCCTGGAACATGGGCGTCGTGTGGGTCGTGTTCCGCGGATGGGGCATCTCGTTCCGCGACTCGACGTCCGGGATCGCCCTCTACGGGATCATCAACTCGCTCGGACGGTTCGCCCTTCCGGTGATCGCGATCATCGTGATCAGCGCGACCGGCGGGCTGAGCGGCGAGCGGCCGTGGGCCCTGATCATCTCGGTCGTCAGCGGGGTGATCTTCTTCGTCGCCGCCGGGATCATGCTCGCGGTCGTCCAATCGGACCGGATGGCGGACTGGGTCGCGCACAAGGTCGAGGCGATCACGTTCTGGGTCCTCGGGAAGCTCGGTCGCAAGGCTCTGCCGGACGTCGACGGCGCGATCCACCGGTTCCGCGACGGCGTCGGCGCGGTCGTCCATCGCCGGGGGCTGGCGGCGCTCGGCATCACGATCGCCGCCCAGGTCCCATGGTGCATCGCCTTCGTGACCGCGCTCCGGTTCACCGGCGTCCCCGCGGACGTCCTGAACGCCGGCGAGATCATCGGCGTGTTCGCCCTGGTCGCCGTGATCACCTTCATCCCGATCGCTCCTGGCGGCGCGGGCGTCCCGGAGCTCCTCTACATCGCCGGCCTCTCGGCGATCGCCGGCCCGCAATGGGAGGCCGCGATCACGGCGGGTGTCTTCCTCTTCCGCCTGTACGTCTGGTTCCTGCCGATCCCGCTCGCCTGGATCCTCCTCAAGCTCGCGCGTCGCGGCCGGTCCACCCTGCCGACGACGACCGAGGTCAAGACCTACGTGACGACCTGACGGATCGCCCGATGGACCCGCGCGAGCCGGCCGAAGCGACCGCCGACGAGGGAGCCGGCCGACGGATCGGAACCGCGGTCGATCCGTCGTTCCTGCCGCCGTGGGTCCGCGGCCACACGAACCTCGCCGCCATGCTCGTCACGACGGTCATGGTCGGCCTGGCGCTCTTCCTCATCTCGTGGCTGGCGCCGGTCCTCGCGCCGCTCGGGCTCGGGCTGTTCCTGGCGGCCCTCGCGGCACCGATCTTCACCTGGCTCGACGAGCGCGGCCGGTCTGCCGTCCTCGCGCTGACGCTGACGATCGGCCTGGTCATCGTCATCGGCGGGGCCCTGATCCTGCTGCTGCTCTCGGGCGCGCGGGAGCTGACAGAGGGGATCGCGACGTACTCGACGAGCCTCCAGGCGCGCTACCCGAACTCGGCCGAGACGATCGCGACCGGCGGGATCCTGGCCGCGCTTCGGGAGGTGCTCCCACCGGACCTGCTCGTCGGCGTCCTCCGGACGGTGGCCGGGATCGCCCTCGAGATCGGCCAGACGCTCGTGTTCGCGGTCATCGTGGCCGCGCTCCTTCTGCTCGACAGCCGGCGTCTGGCGCGTCTCGCGACGGGCGGGCTCGGTTCCGAGAACCCGGTCTTCCGCGAGGCGCCGGCGATCGCCCGCGCCG
>DATBPR010000162.1:0-1863 GCA_036561285.1 Candidatus Limnocylindrales bacterium
CGGCGGGCGACCCGGGCCTCGAGCTCGCGGTTGTGCTCCTCGATCTCGGAATAGAGGCGGGCGTTCTCGATCGCGGCTGCGAGGAGCGAGCCGACGGTGAAGAGCAGCGGGCCCATCGAGCGCTCCAGCTCCCGGCCGGACAGGCGGTTGTCGACGGCGAGGACGCCGACCGTCCGACCGCTCCGGACCAGCGGCGTCCCGAGGAACGAGGTGACCTCGAGGGACCGGGCGAACGCGGCATTCGGCGGATAGGGGTCCTGGTCGGCGTCGCGGAACACGAGCGGCCCGTCGGCGAGGGCGAGCTGGACGAGGGTCGAGCGCGTCTCGTCGAGCGGCAGCCGGACCCCGGCGACGAGCCCGCGGGTCTCCTCGCTCCCGCCGATCGACCGGCCGCCGCCGAGGGTCCGGGTCTCGGCGTCGACGAGGAGGATCAGGGCCCGATCGAACGGGAGCCGGGTGACCACGGCCTCGAGGGCGCGATCGAGGAGCTCGTCGAGGTCGAGCGTGGACGTCAGGGCGCCGGCAAGGTCGTTGAGGGCGACGAGCTCCGACAGTCTCTGCTGGAGCGCGGCGCGGGACTCCTCGCCCTCCGACGCCTCGCGGGCGATGGCCTCGCGCTGCGCGCTGACGATCGCCCCCTGGCTGCGCGCCTCGCGCGATCGGCGGGTGGCAACCGCGCCATACAGCACCAGCCCGGCCGGCAGGAGGGTGGCGAGGACGATCGCCAGCGCGTCCCAGCCGGGTGGCCGGGCGAGCAGGATCGCGAGGACGAGGACGGACCCGCCGACCCCGAGGAGGAGCTCGATCGGCTGGAGCCGGGGCAGCCTCATCGGGCGGGAAGGGTCATCGGCGGCGCCGACAGGCGAGTCGGGCGGCGGTCAGGCGGCGCGATCGGTCAGCCGGCCGGCGCGGACGCGCGATCGTCCGCCGGCGTCCGGACCTGGGCCAGCGCCGGGCCGGCGATCGCCGCGATCGCCGCGACCAGCTTCAGGTCCGCGGCCTGGTAGACGATCGGCGTCGTCGAGGCGGCCCCCAGCAGGCCGAGCGTCCGGCCGCGCGCCACCAGCGGCGCAGCGACGACCGAGGCGAGGCTCGACTCGGCGGCGGTCGCGCGCCCATCGGCCCGGACCTCGTTGACCTCCTCCGCGAGGGCCGACGCGAGGACGGCGCCGAGGATCCCTTCACCGGGCCGGACGGCCCAATCCACCGCCGACGCGCCGACCGAGCGGGCCTCGCCGTCGGGACCCGTGACGAGGACGAACCCGGCGCCGCCGGCCGCCAGCCGTCCGGCCTCCTCGATCGCGATCGCCGCGACGCCCTCGACCGATGTCGCGTCGCTCAGCCGGTCGGCGAGCTCGTAGACGAGGTTCAGCTCGCGGTAGCGGTCGAGCGCTTCGCGGGCGAGGCTCCGCTTGTCCGCCTCGCGGCTGCACGCGTAGGACAGGACGGACGCGATCGACCGGGCGACCCGATCGCCCTCGACCGACCCGATCGTCTCGCCCTCGACGACGATCGGGAACCGCTCCGACGCGATCCCGCCCGCCTCGCGCTCCAGGACGACGGCGCCGGCGGCGTCGCGGATCCGGACGCCGGCGTTCGTGCCCGTGAGGAGCGCCGAGAGCATCGGGGCGACGTCGCGGTGGCGGACGATCAGCCGGGCGAGATCCTGCTCCACGTCAGGCGAGCCCGAGGGCTTCCCGGGCGACGTCGAGCAGCTCGTCCGGATCGAACGGCTTGGTGAGATACCGGTCGGCGCCCGACGCGAGGCCCTCCTCGCGGTCGTAGGCCTGTCCCTTGGCGGTGAGCAGCACGACCGTCGTTCCCGCGAGAGACGGATCGCCCTTGATCGCCCGGCAGACCTCG
>DATBPR010000163.1:0-10309 GCA_036561285.1 Candidatus Limnocylindrales bacterium
ACGAGGGCATAGCCGATGACGACCGCGCGATAGGCGTCCGCCGGGACGAACCCCGCGCCGAGCAGGACCTGGCTGATGATCCCGGCGGCCAGCGCTCCCAGCGCGGTCGCCACATAGCCGGCGAGGTTGTACCAGGCGAACGTCGGGGTCCGCCGGGCATCCGGGATCGTCTGGCTGAGGGCCGCCTGCTCAATCGCGAGGAACGGACCGACCTCGTTGCCGGTCGGGCTGATGACGCCGATCGTCGCGGCCACGACGAGGACCACGAAGATGTTCGTCGAGGCGAACACGATCCCGGCGACGACCATCAGCAGGGAGCCGATGATCAGCACCCGCCGCCGACCCACCCGGTCGGCCCGCGTCGTCAGCCACAGCGAGATCGCGGTGTCGCCGAGGAGCGTCAGGGTGAGGATCAGCCCGATCGGCCCAGGGTCGATGCCGATCGCCGCCAGGTAGAGGACGAGAACGACGGCGAGGAACCCGTAGCCGAACATCCGCAGGACCCGGGTCGTGAACAGGAGGCGGCCGTCCCTGTCGAGGCCTCGCAGGCTCGCGACCAGGCTCGCGTCGACCGGCTCCGGGCTCGCCCTGTGCGACGGCGGATGGGCCGGACTGCCGTCCGCGGACGTCCCGATGGGCTGGGTCACCGGCGCAGTCTACGTGCGAGAATGCCGCGAGCGGATCGAGCCGCATTCGAGGATGCCCGCGCCGATGTCCGAACCGACCCAGACGAGCCACGAGCGGACGGCCGACGAGGCCGTCCACGGCACGCGCGAGGTCCACCATCCCGGCGACATCGCCGGCGAGGAGCACGGCCAGGACGACCACGGCGAGACCCACGGGCACGACGACCACGCCCATCCGTCCGAAGCGCTCGGCCCGGTCGACGTCGCCGCCTGGGGGGCCTTCGTCGTCGGCCTCGCGGCCGGGCTCCTGATCGCGATCTGCCTCGTCCTGACCATCGCCGTCATCGGCGCCTGATCCCGGCGTCCGCCCGCGGACGCCGATCCGGACCCGGGGCTAGAACAGCCCGACGACGTTCCCGTCGGCGTCGACGTCGATGTTCTCGCCGCCCGGCCGGGACGGCAGTCCCGGCATCGTCCGCATCTCCCCCACGAGCGGCGTGATGAACCCGGCGCCGGCGGACAGCCGGATGTCGCGGATCGGGACGGTGAAGCCGCTCGGCCGGCCCTTCAGGTTCGCGTCGTGGCTGAGCGAGTACTGCGTCTTGGCCATGCAGACGGGCAGGTGGCCCATCCCGAGGTCCTCGTAGAGCTTCAGCGCCTTCTTCGCCACGGGCGTCAGCTCGATGCCGTCCGCGCCGTAGACCCGGGTCGCGATCGTCAGGATCTTCTCGCCGAGCGGGGCGTCGTCCGGATAGAGCAGGCGGAAGTCCGCCTCTCCGCTCGAGGCCGCGTCCCAGACGGCCCGGGCCAGGTCGGCCGCCCCATCGCCGCCGTCGACGAAGTGGGTCGCGACGACCGCCTCGCGGGCGCCGGCCGCGAGCGCCACCTCGCGGATCGCCTCGACCTCGGCCGGCGTGTCGGTCGGGAAGCTGTTGATCGCGACGACGGCCGGCACGCCGAACATCCGGACGTTCTCGACCTGCTTGGCGAGGTTCGACGCGCCGGTCCGGACCGCCTCGACGTTCTCCTCCGTCAGGGCCGGGTCGAGCGGCTTGCCGGCGACGATCTTCCCGACCCCGCCATGCATCTTCAGGGCCCGGACCGTGGCGACGACGACCGCCGCATCCGGCGTCAGGCCGCTGGCCCGGCACTTGATGTCGAAGAACTTCTCGGCGCCCATCTCGGCCCCGAAGCCCGCCTCCGTGCAGACGATCTCGTTCGTGGCGAGCGCGACCCGGTCGGCGATGATCGAGTTGTTGCCGTGGGCGATGTTGGCGAACGGCCCGCAGTGGACGAAGGCCGGGCCGCCCTCCAGCGTCTGGAGCAGGTTCGGTTTGATCGCGTCCGTCAGGAGGGCGGTCATCGCGCCGGCGACGCGGAGGTCCTCGGCGGTGACCGCCGAGCCGTCCTTGCGGGTCGCCATCACGATCCGGCCGAGCCGCTGGCGCAGGTCCTGGACGTCGCGTGCGAGGGCGAGGATCGCCATCACCTCGGACGCGACCGTGATCACGAACTCCGATTCCCGGGGGATGCCGTTCTCCTTGCCGCCGAGACCGACGATGACTCTCCGCAGCGACCGGTCGCTGATGTCCAGGACGCGAGGCCAGAGGATCGAGAACGGGTCGATGCCGAGCGCGTTGCCGTGGTGGAGGTGGTTGTCGAGGAACGCCGCGGCGAGGTTGTGGGCCGCCCCGATCGCGTGGACGTCGCCGGTCAGGTGGAGATTGAAGTCGGCCATGGGGATGACCTGCGAGTAGCCGCCGCCCGCCGCGCCGCCCTTGATCCCGAACACCGGGCCGAGAGACGGCTGGCGGATGCAGACGGCCGCGCGCTTCCCGATCCGGTTCAGCCCCTGGGCGAGGCCCACCGTTGTCGTCGACTTGCCCTCGCCGAGCGGCGTCGGGCTGATCGCGGTGACCACGACGTACTTGCCGCGGGGGTTCTCCGCCTCGACGCGCTCGATCCCCGCCACGGTGATCTTCGCCTTCGTGTGCCCGTACGGCTCGATCTCGTCGTCGCGCAGGCCCAGGTCGTGGGCGACGTCCATGATCGGCCGCGGCGTGACGGAGCGGGCGATCTCGAGGTCGGACGGAAAGCTCATCGGGTTCCTCGGGTGGCACGGGCGGCGACGGGATCACCAACGGTGGCAGGCACGTCGGCGGGCGGTCGTCGTGGCCCACGAGCCGGAACGGGGCCGGAGGCGGCCTTCGGTGCTGGCGCCGGCGTCGTCGCCGAAGCCGGCTCGGACACCGGACCGGCCTCCGCCTGGCCGTTGGCGGCGCGCACGAGGTGGGCGAGCAGCAGGGCGTTCGTGAGGGGCCCGACGCCACCCGGCACCGGCGTGATCGCGGAGGCCACCCGCCGCGCCGATTCGAAGTCGACGTCGCCGACGAGCGCCCCGTCGACCACATTGATCCCGACGTCGACCACGACGGCGCCGCGCCGGAGCATCTCGCCGCGAATCAGGCCCGGATGGCCGACCGCGACGACCACGATCTCCGCGTCCTTCACGTGGCGGGCGAGATCGCGTGTCCGCGAGTGAGTGACCGTGACCGTCGCGTTCTCGCGGACCAGGAGGAACGCCGCCGGCATGCCGACGACCGCGGACCGGCCCACGACGACGGCCCGTTTGCCCTCGATCTCGACGCCCGACCGACGAAGGATCTCGACGGCGGCGTGGGCCGTCGCCGGCAGGAAGCCGTCGTAGCCGAGGCGGAGCAGCCCGGCGTTCAGCGGATGGATCCCGTCGATGTCCTTCGCCGGGTCAATGGCGTCGACGATGCTCCGGAGCCGGATCGTCGGCGGAAGCGGCATCTGGACGATGATCCCGTTCACCGCCGGGTCGGCGTTCAGCTCGCGGATGGTCTCGACGACGCTGGCCTCGGACGCCTCGCCGTCGACCTCGACGAGGCGGCCCTCGATGCCGACCTTCTCGCAGCTCCGGAGGATCTGCTGGAGGTAGACCATCGACGGCGCGTCCCGGCCGCAAATCACGACCGCGAGCACCGGTGCTCGGCCGTGTCGCTCGCGATATGCCGCCACGTCCTCGCCGACCGCCTGTCGGATCTCCGCCGCGATCGGCCCGCCCTGGAGGAGTCGCGCGCCGCCCCTCGGCACCCGGGTCAGCCCCTCACGTCCGGAGCGGCTCGCGGGACTCGCCCTGGCCGAGGGTCTCGTGGGCGGTCGCCGCGAGCTCCTGGATGTCATCGACGATCCGCTTCACCCGCGCGGTCATCTCGGCCGCGTAGGCGTCGTCGCCGACCGACGGCAGGTTGACGAGGACGTTCGCGGCCGCCCCATGTGCCGCCGCCTCGCCGAGGAGCGCCGCGACGCCGATGTCGCTCGCCGCGTTGGCGTTGCAGCGACCGGCCAGCGATTCCGCGGCGGAGACGACCGCGAGGCACGCCTCGAGCGTCGCCATCGGCACGTCCGACGCCCATCGCGCGGCCTTGCGCATGGCGGCGCGCCGCGCCTCCTGTTCGGCCTCCGTCTCCCTGGGCATCTTCCGTGCGGCGGCGAACGCGGCGTAGGCCTCAGCGTCCTCGTCGGCAAGATCGAGCAGGCGAGACGCCAGCTCGCGTCCGGCAGCGGCGGACTCGGCGTGGAGCTCCGCGTGCTCGGCCCAGCGCATCCGGCCCTGCGAGAGCGCGGCCACCATCGCCACGAGGGCCGCTCCGAGCGAGGCCGCGACGGCCGACGCGCTGCCCCCGCCGGGGACGGGCGCGCCCGACGCCAGCTCATCGACGAAGGCCGCGACGGTCAGGTCGCGGAAGGAGGACGGACGTTCCGGATCGGGCATGACCGGATTGTAGGTGGCGATCCGGACGCCGGGCGCGGCCGCCGCCGGCAGCCCGTCCGTCGACGTCCGGGCACGGCAGTGGGGCGAGTGCGGTACCGGCGCACTCGCCCCAGCCGGATCACACCGGCGCGGCCCCCAGCCTGACCGGCGTGGAAGGTGGTTCGGTCGCCGTCAGGCGGCCCGACGCCCCTCGTCCAGCGCGGTGATCGTCCAGCGCCGGGAGCGGTGCTGATAGGTGAGGGCGAGCCGCGCCCGGGGCGTCTCGACCTCGAAGAGCGTGCGCGGACCGGTGATCACGGGGAACGCGGCCGCCTCCTCGCGCACGGCCGTCAGCCGGGTCACGGGAAGCCGCTCGTCGCCCCAGGTGATCTCCCGGGGACTGCCATCGAACCATCCGGTCCGCACGTGGACCTCGACCGGATCGACACGGATCATTGCCATCGTCCTGGCTCCTTCACGGCGGGATCGCTGGGCTGCGCGTCCGTCGTCGGGGCACATCGGCGACTGGAACGTCTGTTCGGTTCTGGCGTCACTCTGCATCGAACAGGTGTTCGATGTCAAGCGTCGTCGAGCCGATCCTCCGCGTCCCCCGTGACATCTAGGCTGTCACGGCGCACGAGACGGCCCGCACTCGGCGGACCGTCTCCTCGGCGATCGGATCGCGCGCCTACGACGCGGGGATTGCGTATTTCCTGATCGTCGCGTCATCGGGCTGCAGTACGTACGCGGCGTCCCCGGCGGGCGTCACCGCCACGGCAATTCCACCCGCGTCCCAGACGCCACCGACTCCTCCCCTCGCGAGGAACCGAACGAGCGTGCTCGCCGCGTCCGACGTGTCCAGCCCGACGATGAAGAGATCGCCCTGGGCATCCCGGGTCATGCCGAGCGGGTTCGGCATCAGATCAGGCATGTCGATCCCACCTTGAATCGTCCCGTCGGGCTTGTACTCGGTCAGACCCGGTCGGCCGTCGGGCAGCAGGCTCGTGTCCACATACCCTTCCCCCACGGCGGTCAGGAACGACCCGGCGTGGCCGGCCGCGACCGAGCGGACCCAGGTGCCGTCCGAGGTGAAGACCTGCATGACATGCCGGTGGTCGTCAGCGACGAAGACATCTCCGACCGAGTCGACGGAGATGTCGCTCGGGAACGCGAACTCACCGTCGGCCGAGCCGAAACGGCCCCACGCGGCCAGGAACTTGCGATCCTTGTCGAACCGCTGAACTCGGAAGTTGCCCGTATCGGCGACCCAGAAGCCGCCATCGGGAGCGAAGGCGATCGCCCCGGCATTCTCGCCGTTGACGCTGAAGCTGAACTGACCGTTGCCGGATCCCGGAGATCCCCAGGTCTCCGACAATTTCCCGTTCGGAGTCAGGATCCGGAACGCATTGTCGGCCGAGGACGCCACCCAGATCCGACCGTCGGGGCCGACCTCCGGGGGGCCGAACAGCGTTGCGACGCCGCCCGCAGTGGCCCACGCCGCCGCAAGGTGGGTGACCGGCGTGGCGCCATAGACCGGGATCGCAAACGCGGAAGCGTTCGGCGTCGTGACTGGAGACGGTGAGCTCGAAGGGGGCGGTAGGCTCGCCGACGAAGATGCCGGCGGCCCTGATGCCGCCGGCCCAGTCGCGGGCCGGCCGAAGATCCCCGCGCCGACCGCCACGACGAGCGCGAGTACGCCGCCCCCGGCGAGAAGCAGTCGAGTGCTCTGGGTCATGTGGACATCCCTCCACGGTGCGGACGAGGCGAACCAGGCCCTGCGCCGTCGTGTCGAGCCGAGTTGGGCACGGGCAGCCCACAGCACGCGATCCGACAGCTCGGCCGGCCCGGGTTCCAGGTACTCGTGGAGCAGGCGGTCGAGTTCGTCGTCGGTCGTCATGCGGGTCGCTCCGCGGTGGTGGCCCGGTCGTCCGCCTCGATGGCGGCTCGCAGGGCTCGCGTGGCGTAGAAAAGGCGGGACTTCACGGTCCCGAGGGGAAGTTCGAGAGTGCGGGCGATCTCGGGCTGACTCCATCCCAGGTAGTGATGGAGGACCACGATCGCCCGTTGGTCGGTCGGAAGACGCCGGAAGCCGCGATCGAGCCGGTCCCGATCGGCGACCATCGAGATCTCGTCGGACGAGATCGGGAGGTCGATCGGAAGGACCCGCATCCGGGCAGTCCAGCGCCGACTCCGGTCGGCCTCGACGTAGCAGGCCCGGACGAGGATCCGGGTCAGCCACGCCTCGAACCGATCGGGGTCGCGAAGCGTCGGGAGGTCGCGCCAGGCGTTGACGAGGGCGACCTGGACCGCGTCCTCGGCTCGATCGAGATCGCGCAGGATCCGATACGCAATCGCGATGAGTCGATCGCCGGCGATGGCCATCAGGCCGGCGTACGCGTCCTCGTCACCTTCGATCGCCAGCTCGACGAGTGTTCGATCCACTGTCGTCGGCGCTCCCTCGTGCGTCCCGGGCGGGACGCTACACCCCTGATGGGAGCCGACTCACTCGATCGGTTCGATCTCCGACGGCGGATCGATCATCTCGTCGTCCGGCGCCGGCTCGCTCGGAGCGTCCTCCCCGAGGTCGATCGACCGCGGGTCCACCGGCGTCATCGGGTCGCGCTCGAACGGCGCCGGCAGCCGCGATCCGACGAGCCGCGCCCGCGTGATCGCCCGGTCGCCGTAGCGGTGACGGACCGCGTCCGCCGCCTCGACGACGCGCCGCCGCCGCGGATCGTCCGCCCCGAACAGGGCGAGCTGCTCGCGCTCGCCGAGGCCGCTGGCGGTCACGCCCAGCAGCCGGATCCGGAGCCCGCGGACCTCCGGCCGGGCGAGGTCGAGGGCCGTCCGGAAGATCGGATCGGTCAGGTCCGTCGCGTCGGCCAGCGTCCGCTGCCGGGTGATCGTCCGAAAGGTCGTGTCGCGGATCTTCACCGTGATCGTCGTGGCCTTCACGCCCGAGTCGCGGAGACGCCCGGCCACCCCTTCGCTCATCGCGAGGAGCGTTCGCTCGATCTGCTCCGGATCGGACGTGTCGACGTCGAAGGTGTGCTCGTGCCCGACCGACTTCGCGGGGTCGCGACCCGAGACCGGGTCCGCGTCGATCCCCCGCGCCCGCTGACCGAGGACCGGTCCCATCGATCCGAACCGGCGCGCGAGGAGGTCGTCCGGCAGGGCGGCCAGGTCGCCGATCGTCCGGACGCCGTCCTCCTTCAGGACGGCCGCGGACTTCTGGCCGACGCCCCACAGCCGCGAGATCTCGAGCGGGGCCAGGAACTCCGCCTCGCTGCCCGGCTCGACGACCACCAGCCCGTCCGGCTTGCGGAGGTCGGAGGCGATCTTCGCGACCAGCTTGGTCGTCGCCACCCCGACGGAGATCGTCAGCTCCGTCTCGCCGTGCACGGCGTCCTTGATCTGGCGCCCGATCGCCTCGCCGTCGCCGAAGATCCGGCGCGAGCCCGTGACGTCGAGGAACGCCTCGTCGATCGAGATCGGCTCGACGAGGGGCGTGAACCGGCGGAGGACCGCCATGACCTGCTTGCTGGCGGCGCCGTACTTCGCTCCGTCGACCGGCAGGAAGACGCCCTGGGGACAGAGCCGCCCGGCGGTCCGGAGGGGCATCGCCGAGTGGACGCCGAACACTCGGGCCTCGTAGGAGGCGGTGCTGACGACACCGCGGTCGTTCGGCCCGCCGCCACCGACGATGACCGGCTTGCCACGCAGCTCGGGCCGATCGCGCTGCTCGACGGCCGCGAAGAACGCGTCGAGATCGACGTGGAGGATCGTCCGGAACGGCCCGACCGTCATCCGACGATCATCGCACCGCCGTCACGATTTCGACCGGATGTTCGAGGGACGCGGTCTCCGCCGATCGGCGACCCCGTCCGGTTTCTGTCATCCGACCACCAGGCGGTCGCTGTCACGCCACGGGCGCTTCATGAGCATCGAATCCGCCTGAATCAGCCGTCGGCAGCTACCACTCCGCGATCTCGACCGGTCGTACGCCGCTTGGCGATGCCCAGCGACCGGCTGAGGTCCGGATGACGGAAACGGGGGTCGAGGCGTCTCGGCGACGGCCTCGACCCGTGCGAGCTACCCCTTCGGCTCGACGACGACCGTCACCTCGGGCGCCAGTCCGCCGTAGACCTTGATGGCGACCTTGTACGTCCCGAGCGACTTGAGCGGCTCCTCGAGATCGATCTTGTGGCGGTCGACCTCGATGCCCCGGCGGGCCAGGGCGTCGCCGATGTCCTTCGAGGTGATCGAGCCGTAGAGTTTGCCGCCCTCGCCGACCTTGACGCCCATCGTGAGCGTCGTGGACGCGATCCGGGTCGCCGCGATCTCGGCGTCCTCGCGCTCGCGCTTGCGCTTGTCCTCGCGGCTGGCGATGTCGTGCTGCCAGGCGCGGTAGGCGCCGCCGGCGGCCGGCACGGCCACGCCCTGCGGGATGAGGAAGTTCGTGGCGTAGCCGTCTGCCACCTGCTTCATCTCGCCGCTCTTTCCGAGCTTGGCGACGTCCTGCGTCAGGATGACCTTCACGCGATCGGTTCCTCCCTGTTGATCCAGCCGCGCAGCCGCGGGCCCACGCCCGACTGCTCGATGGCGGCGCCCACCTGGCCCACCAGCTGGGGAACGCGGCGGAGCGTCTTGCGGACCGGCCCCGGCGTCAACCGCCGGATCCGGGCGATGTCCTGCTCGAACGCGGTGCGGTCGATCCCGAGCTCGGCGAGCTTCTCGTGGAGCAGCTCGTCGGGCACCCCGTCGAGGAACACGTCCACGGCGAGGACCACGACGACGAGGTCGTCGAGCCCGCCGAGGATCGGGATGTCGTCCGGGATGATGTCGCGGCCGACCAGCAGGTAGCCCGCCGCCCCGGCGAGCAACGCCTTGCGCGCCGCCGGGGTCCGGTCGTCAGCGATCAGGGCGAGCATCAGCCGGGCGTACTGCGGCGCCCGGCTGGCGAGGGGCATGAACGCCATCAGGCCGACGGCGCGGTTGAGGGCGAAGGACGCCCGACTCTTCTGCTTGCGTTTGCTCGCCGACGCCGCCATCGCGTTCCCTTGCTTCCGGAGTCCGGCGTCCCGCGCACGCGCACGGCGACCGGGGGCCGAGAGTCTATCAGTCGTCGGTCGCCTCCCGGATCGACGGTCACCAGCGTCCGCCTCAGGGGTCCGGTGGTCGCCGGGCACCGGCGCTCAGGATCCTCCTTGACATCGAACGTCCGTTCGGTATGATCACGGCAGGACAAGGAGGCGCCCGGTGACCAAGCACGACGCGGACCGGAAGGTCCGGATCCTGGACTTCATCGCGGCGACGCTGCGTTCGCGCGGCTATCCGCCGTCGGTCCGGGAGATCGCGAAGGCCGTCGGCCTCGCCTCCACGTCCGCCGTCCACCACCACCTGCTGATCCTCGAGCGCGAAGGCTATCTGGAGCGTGGCGCGGCGCAGTCGCGAGCCATCCGCCTCACGCCGTACGCGGCGCTGCGGCTCGGACTCGCGGCAGAGCTGGTCCCCCAGTCGGTGGCGATGGAGGCACACGTCTTGCCCGTCGTCGGCGAGATCGCGGCCGGCGGCCCGATCGAGGCGTACCAGGACGCCTCGGAGACGATGGGCATCCCGGACATGCTCGCGCCGTCCGGTGACGCCTATGTCCTGAAGGTTCGCGGTGACTCGATGATCGAGGCGCACATCGCGGACGGCGACTTCGTCCTGATCCGGCCGCAGACGACCGCGCGGAACGGCGACATCGTGGTGGCCCAGGTCGAGGAGAACGCGGTCACCCTGAAGCGGTTCTTCAAGGAGAAGGACAAGATCCGGCTCCAGCCGGCGAACGCGGCCTACCCGCCGATGTTCTACGACGACGTGCGCATCCAGGGCAAGCTCATCGGTGTCATTCGGCGCCTTG
>DATBPR010000164.1:0-5859 GCA_036561285.1 Candidatus Limnocylindrales bacterium
AAGGCCCGGCTCGTACAGCGTCAGGCCGCGCTCGCCGATGAATGAGTACCGCCGCAGCCGTTCGACGTCGACGTCGACGGCGACCCCCGTCATCCACGCGTCGCGGCGGACGTAGTCGAGGTTGTCGACCGTGAACACGCCCGACAGCAGAGGCTGCAGCCAGCGGACCCAGGCCGGCATGTCCGGATCGGCAAGCGCCGGCTTGCTGACGAGGAACGAGACCCAGCGCGGGTCCATCGATTCGCCGCTGGCGAAGGCGTCGCGCACCGCCTCGGCCCCCGGCGCGCGGCGGAGCTCGCGGATCAGCTCGCCGAGCTCCCGCTCGATGATCAGCTGCGAGAGGTCCTCGTGGGTCAGGCGCTTGCCAGCCGGCCGGCGCGGATCCGCGGGCGCCGCGAAGTCGACGAGGACGTGCTCGTCGAAGAAGTGGGCGAACGGCCCGTGGCCGACGTCATGGAGCAGGCCCGCCACCCGAAGCGTCTCGACCACGAGACCCTCGCTGGGCGCGGCATCGCCTCGCGAGGTCAGGCTCGTCCGGAGCGACGGGTAGAGCGACCGCGCCCACAGCCCGGCCTCGTGCATCACGCCCAGGCCGTGGGTGAACCGAGAGTGCTCGGCCGTCGGGAAGACCCAGCGGGCGCTCTGGAGCTGGCTGATCCGGCGGAGCCGCTGCAGCCACGGGGTGTCGAGGAGGTCCTCCTCGGCGGCCGACTCCTCGAGCAGGCCGGCGGCCCGCGACTCGGCCGACGACAGCCGCTTGGTCAGCTCGACATAGCCGTGGATCGGGTCGCTGATCAGGTTGACCGCGCTGAACGGATGGCGCGCCATCAGCCTCCCGCTCCCGCGGAATAGCGCGCGGCGGCCCGGGCGTGGGTGGCAGCGACGTCGTCCCGCAGCGCCGCCGGCTCGACGACCTCGACGTCGTCGCCCCACGACAGGATCCAGAGGCGGATCTCGATCGGCCCGGAGACCGTCGCCCGCCAGGTCAGGCCACGGTCGGCGGCCGCCTCGACCCGCTCGGACGGGTGCCAGCGGGCCTCGCGGACGCGGCTCGCGACCTTCGGCGAGAAGTGGAGGACGACGTCGATCGGCTCCTGGTCCGCGATGATGTCCCAGGCCCGCTCGAACATCCCGGCGACGACCTCCTCGTCCGGGGCCGGGAACGACTGCGGCAGCAGCGAGACGTCCCGCATCCGCTCGATCTTGAACGTCCGGATCGCGTCGCGGGTCTCGTCCCAGCCGACCAGGTAGAGCGCGTGGGTCGTGAGGGATGGCTCGATCAGGTACGGCCGGACGCGGGCGGAGCGCGGCGCCGCCTCGGGCGCGTAGGGCGCCGGCGCATAGTCGAAGGAGACGATCCGGCGCTCGGCCCAGGCCTGGGTCAGGAGGTGGACGTTCCGGCTGAACGTCTCGTCCGTCGCCCGCTTCGAGAGGTCGTCGAGGGTCCGGTCGACGTGGTCGCGGAGGGCGAGCGGCAGGATCGCGGCGAGCTTCTCGAACGAGGCCGCCAGGTCCGGGTCGTAGGTGTCGGCGTAGCGGACCATCAGCCGCGCCGAGAGGACGACGGCCATCGCCTCGCTCCGGGTCAGCTTCAGCGGCGGCAGGAACGCCTCGGCCTCGATCCCCCAGCGGCCGCCCTCCGACCAGAGCGGCATCCCGAGCTCGCCCTCGATCGAGCGGAGGTCGCGGTAGACCGTCCGGACCGACGAATCGACCCGGTGGGCGATCTCCTGGGGCCGCATCCCGTCCGGGTGGGCGTTGAGGAGGGCGAGGATTCGTGTCATCCGCGCCAGGCGGTCGCGCTTCGCCGAGCCCCGGTCCTCGTCCATGGCCGCCATCATCGCCGCCGCGGTCGACCGCCGTTGCCCGCGCGGACCGCGCGGGCGGACCCGGGGCTGCCGGCCGTCACGGTGCCGGCGGGGTCAGAGTGATGGGCGTGTCGCGATCGGTCGCGGTCAGGTCGACCTGGACCGTCGCCTGCAATGCGCCTGGCTCGATGTCCGCCGCGTCGCCGTTGACGCTGCCCGCGATCCGCCCGATCTGGCCGTCCTGGAAGACCCAGTAGTCGAGCTGGCCGCGCCAGTGGGCGAGGTCGGCGGCGCCGATGAGGAAGCTCGCCTGCGGGAACGCGGCGAGGAACGTCGGGCCGTCGATCGCGACGCGGCACTGGCGGGCCGGCGCGCCCTCGATGATCGCGACGCCGCGCGACTCCGCGGCCGCGCGGGCCTCCGGTGACAGCGCGAGCCTGAACGCGTTGAGATCCACCGTCGCGTCGGCGACCTCGTCGGGTGTCGCCCGGCGCCAGCCGGCGAGCGGGATCCGGACCCACGACCGGTTCCCGATCGTCGCCGCACCGTACGGACCGAGATCGTGGTTCGTCGCGACATAGGCGAGCCAGCGGACGTCCGCGACGGACCGTTCGCCGGACAGGTCGACCGTCCCGAGGGGCTTCCCGTCGAGCGTCCCCTCGAGATGGAGCTGGAGCTGGGCGGACGTTCCGATCCCCATCCCGCCGTCGCAGCTCGGCGGATCGTGAACGAGGTCCGTCGGGCCGAACCGCGACGAGGTCGCGATCCGGTCTCGCAGCGCGAGCTCGTTGCCCATGGCGACGGCGGCGAAGACGAGACCGCTCGCGGCGGTAAAGAACGTTGCGATCAGCACGCCACGGAAGACCCGGCGCCGGCGCATCTCCGAGGAGCCGAGCCGGCGACGGGCGACCCCGAACCCGGTGAACAGGCACGTCCCGATGAGGGCGAGCACCCACGGATAGGCCGCCTCGACGGACGGCAGGAGCGTCTGGGCGCCGCGGCCGCCGAGCTGGCTGGCCACGTCGGCGATCGAGGGGACGAGCAGGAGCAGGGAGCCGGCCGCGAGCCAGACCATCGCAGCGAACCCGCGGTCGCCGCGGGCGACGGGTGGCCAGATCACCCCGGCGAGCGCCACGACCGACGGCACGAGCGCCGCCACGCCGACCGCGACGTCGGCCGGGCCGCCGGGCCGGTAGCCGATCAGGACCTCGGCCGCGGCGATGACCCAGCACGCAGCCAGGACGAGGCCGATGAGGCGCAGCTCGAGGGTCCGGACGCGCACGCGGGGGCTCCTGCTGGGTGGGTGGGTCGAGTCTACCGGGGGCCCGTCGCGCGGACGCCCGGCGGGGTCGGCGCAAGTACCGGGTGTGGTGGGACCTGCGGGTCATCGTTGACGGGAGGCCATCAGCCGAACATCCCGTCACCACACCAGAGGCGACCGATCGCGGGACCCGGACATCCGGCCCCCCGACCAGCCCGCCGAAGGGGCCAGCAACGGGCAGGACGCCCGGCAGCAGAGGCAACAGGACGGAAGCGTGATCCATGGCAGGTCAGGCGCGTCGAGGGGAACGGGGAGCGGGGCGAGCGTCTCGCGCCGGCTCGTCGTGGCCGCTCATCGCGGCGGCCTCCGCGGTCGCGTCTGGGTCGGACACCGTCACCTCGATGGCGGTCGCCCGGGCGACGACGCCGGTCTCGACCCCGGAGCTGCACACGCGGGCGACCTACCGGAACCTGATCCTGCGGGGCCTGGCGCCTGACGAGGCGGCGAACCTCACCGCCTACCTCGCCGGGATCAACGTCGGCGAGACCCACTGGACCCTCCGCCAGATCAACCAGCTCCTCTTCCTCCGCGAGATGAACCGGTCCGGCCAGTTCGCGGAGGCCGCGGACACGACGGACGGCATCGACTCCCCGGAGCCGCCCCTGCACTGACCGCCGGCCGAGCCGGCCTCATCCGACTTTCCTGCCGTGGCGCCGAACCCTCCTCCCGGCACCACGGTCTTTCGTCCGAAGCGGCGCCTACCCTCCTCCGGGCGCCGCTTCGGCACGTCCGGGACCGACGCCGCCTCGCCCGGTCCGGGCCGCTACCATCGCTCGACATGAGCGGTCCGTTCATCAGCTTCCTGACCGACTTCGGCCCCGACGGTCCGGCGGCGGTCTGCCGCGGCGTGATGCTCGCCGTCGCCCCGGACGCCTCGATCGTCGACATCGCCCATGGCGTCCGGAAGTTCGCGATCCGCGACGGGGCGATCCTGTTCGCAAACGCGCTGCCGTATTTCCGGGTCGGCGTCGCGGTCGGGGTCGTGGACCCGGGTGTAGGCACGGAGCGCCTCCCGATCGCGATCCGCACGGCGCGGGGCGACCTCCTCGTCGGGCCCGACAACGGCCTCTTCCGGCCGGTGTCCCAGGCGCTGGGTGGCATCGTCGAGGCGCGGATCCTCGAGAACCGCGACCTCTGGCTGGATTCGGCCACCTCCTCCACGTTCCACGGTCGCGACATCTTCAGCCCGGTGGGCGCCCACCTCGCGAAGGGGACGCCGTTCGAGGACGTGGGTCCGCGGATCGGCGAAGCGGATCTCGTGCCGTTGACACTGCCGACGGCGGTCCCTCACGACGGCTGGCTCGAGACCGGCATCGTCTACATCGACAGCTTCGGCAACGCCCGCCTGGCCGGGCGCCCCGACGATCTGGCGGGGGCCATCGGCGCGCTCGAGCCGGGACGGCCGCTGATCGTGGAGGTCGGCGACGGCCGCGAGCCGATCACCCTGACCTGGCAGCGAACCTTCGGCCAGATGCCCCTCGGCGCGCCGCTCCTCTACCAGGACTCCTCGGGAACGATCTCCCTCTCGGACAACCAGGCGAGCATCGCGGCGCGCCTCGGCCTGGCGGTGGACCAGCCGGTCCGGATCCGGGCGGCCTGACGATGGACCGTCCCGTCATCACCTTCCTGACCGACTTCGGCCCCTCGGCGCCCGCCGTCTGCCGCGGCGTGATGTTCGGCATCGCCCCGGACGCGAACATCATCGACATCAACCACCAGGTCCCGCGCTTCTCGATCCGCGACGGCGCGGCGAGCCTCGTCTTCGCCCTCCCGCACATGCCGGTCGGCACCCACGTCGCGGTGGTGGATCCCGGCGTCGGGACCGCGCGCCTGCCGGTCGCGCTCAAGGTCGCGCGCGGGGACGTGCTGATCGGCCCGGACAACGGGCTCCTGATCGAGGCCGCGGAGCGGCTCGGCGGCATCGTCGAGGCCCGCGCGATCGAGAACCGGGACCTGTGGCTGCCCGTCGTCTCCTCGAGCTTCCACGGCCGCGACATCTTCGCGCCGACGGCCGCCCACGTCGCGACGGGCGTCCCGTTCGAGCGGGTCGGGCCGGTGGTCCCCGTCGCCGGCCTCGTCCGGCTCGACCGTCCGAAGCCGGCCGTTCGCGACGGGCGGCTGGAGTCGCAGATCGTCCACGTGATGATCTACGGCAACGTGACGTTCGCCGGCAAGCCGCCGGACCTCGTCGAGGCGACCGGGGCGCTGGATGCGGGCCGCCCGCTCCGCCTGACGTTCGCCGCCGTCGGGGAAGCGGCGGAGGTGGTCGAGGACACCGTCTGGGGGATCACCTTCGGCAGCGTCCCCCTCGGCGCGTCCGTCCTGATGGCCGATTCGGAAGGCAACCTGTCGTTCGCCGACAACCAGGGGGATGCGGCCCGCCGCCTCGGCCTGACGGTCGACCGGCCCGTCACGATCACCGGGCGGTGACCGCGCCGCTCGTCGAGGTCGAGGGCCTCACCTTCCGCTACCGGCGAGCGACCGAGCCCGCGCTCCACGACCTCTCGCTCACCGTCGGCGCGGGCGAGGTCCTCCTCGTCGCGGGGCCGTCCGGCTGCGGCAAGAGCACCCTGATCCGGGCGATCAACGGCCTGATCCCGCACGCCTACCCGGGCGATCTCACCGGAACGGTCCGGATCTCGGGCACCCCGACGACCGAGCTCCGGCTCCGCGAGATCGCCCGATCGATCGGGACGATGCTCCAGGACCCCGCCAAGCAGATCGTCGGCG
>DATBPR010000165.1:0-1672 GCA_036561285.1 Candidatus Limnocylindrales bacterium
CCTCGGAGGCGACCTGGGCCGGATCCCCGAGCGGTGCCAGCTCCGCAAGCCAGGCGCCGTCGGCGAACCGGTCGACGAGCCGGCCGGCCGCTTCCAGCATCAGTCGGGTCTTGCCCGTGCCCCCGGTCCCGATGAGGGTGACGAGCCGGTTGCGCTCGGCCAGGGCCTCGAGGTCCGCGAGCTCGCGCTCCCGCCCGACGAACGAGGTCAGCTGGACGGGCAGGTTCGTCCGCCGGGTGCTGAGCGAGCGGAGCGGCGGGAAGTCGCGACGAAGGTCTGCGACCGAGACCTGGAACACCTGCTCCGGCCGGTCGAGGTCGCGGAGCCGGTGGGAGCCGAGGTCGCGCAGCTCGACGCCGGCCGGCAGGTCGTCGCCGACCAGGACCGCCGACATCGCGGAGCAGAGGATCTGGCCGCCGTGGCCGATGGCGAGGATCCGGGCGGAGCGGTTCAACGCCTGGCCGAAGTAGTCGCCGTCCCGGACCTCGGCCGTCCCGGAATGGATCGCCATCCGGACCCGGATCGCACCGGTCTCGCCCCAGTCGGCGTCGCGCAGGGCCCGTTGGCCGTCCAGCGCGGCCCCGACCGCGGCGCCCGGATCGTCGAACACCGCGAGCAGGCCGTCGCCGGTGGTCTTGAAGACGAGGCCACCGCGGCCCTCGACGACCGCCCGCAGCAGGGCGTCGTGGAGGGCGAGCGCCGAGGCCATGGCCACCGGCTGCTCCTCCCACAGGCGGGTGCTGCCCTCGATGTCCGTGACGAGGAACGTCGAGGGCGTCCCCGGGGAAACGGACGGCACGACCGCGCTCGAGGCGACCGATCCCGGTGGCATCGCGGGTGGAGGCGCCGGCGCTGCGGCTCCGGTCGGCGGCTCGATCACTCGCGCCTCAGTGGGCGCCGGCCCGGTGGCGGTCCACGAACCGCCCGATCCGGACGAGGGCCTCCTCGAGCTGCTCGTACGACGTCGCGTAGCAGGCCCGGACGTGGCCTTCGCCGCTGGGTCCGAACGCCGAGCCCGGGATCACCGCGACCCGCTCGTCCTGGAGCAGCCCCTGGGCGAACGCCTCCGACGAGAGGCCGGTCGCGGTCGTCACCTCGGGGAACGCATAGAACGCGCCGCGCGGCTCGAAGGTCCGCAGCCCGATCCGGTTGAGGCCGTCGACGACGAGGCGACGTCGCCGGTCGTACTCCGTGCGCATCCGCTCGACGTCGGCCTCGCCGCCGACGATCGCCTCGAGGGCCGCGTCCTGGGCCGTCGTCGGGGCGGACATGATCCCGTACTGGTGGACCTTCACGATCCCCTCGAGGATCGGCGCCGGCGCCGCCAGGTACCCGACCCGCCAGCCGGTCATCGCGTAGGCCTTCGAGAAGCCGCCCATCAGGATCGTCCGATCGCGCATCCCCGGCAGCGCGCTGAACGCGCGATGGCGGTACGACCCGTAGGCGAGCCGGTCGTAGATCTCGTCGCTGTAGACGAGGAGATCGTGGCGCTCGGCGATCGCCGCGAGCTCGTCCTGGACGTCGTCCGGCAGTACAGCCCCGGTCGGGTTGCAGGGATAGCCCAGGAACAGGGCCTTCGTCCGCGGCGTGATCGCCGCCTCCACCGCCGCCGGATCGAGGGCGAAGTCGTCCTCGAGGCGAGTCGCGACGTGGATCACCGTGCCGCCGGCGA
>DATBPR010000166.1:0-2614 GCA_036561285.1 Candidatus Limnocylindrales bacterium
GGCAGCCTTCCACCACGTTCGCCACCCGCGCGCTGCCGGAGCGCGAGAGCCTGGCACGCCTCGCCCGGGCGGGCCTGTCCGTTGCGACGCCGACGGCCGTGGCGACGCCGGACGAGGCCGCCCGGGAGGCCGCTCGGATCGGGTTCCCGGTGGTCCTGAAGATCGACGCGATCGGGCTCGGCCACAAGAGCGACGTCGGTGGGGTCCGGCTGGGTCTCCGCGACGCCGCCGCCGTGCGAAGCGCCGCCGCCGAGCTCCTGGCGATGCCGCTCCCGGAGGTGGCGACGCGGCGCGGACTGCTCGTCGACCGGCAGCGCGTCGGCGTCGAGCTCGTCCTCGGCGGCCGGCGCGACCCCTCGTTCGGGCCGGTCGTCCTCGCCGGCCTCGGCGGGATCCTGGCGGAAGCCCTCGACGACGTCGCCGTCCGACTCGCCCCGGTCGACGAGGCGACGGCAGCGGGCATGCTCGACGCACTCCGCGGCCGGGCGATCCTCGACGGCGTGCGCGGCCGGCCCGGGATCGACCGCGCGGCGGTCATCGCCGCGATCGTCTCCCTCGGCCGGCTCCTCGCCGGCGACGCCTCGCTCGTCGAGGTCGACCTGAACCCGGTCCTGTCCGGACCGGACGGGACCGTGGCCGTCGACGCCCTCGTGGTCGAGGTCGCCGGATGACCGGCGACGACGCCGTCCTCCTCCGGGAGCCGGCGCCCTGGGGCGTCCGCCTTATCCTCAACCGGCCGGACAAGCTCAACGCCATCTCGGCCGAGCTCCGCGACGCCCTCGTCGACGCGATCGCGGAGGCGACCGCTGACGAGCGGGTCCGGGTCATCGCCATCGCCGGCGCCGGGCGCGCCTTCTGCTCCGGCTACGACCTGTCCGAGGCGGCTCCCCCGACGGTGTGGGACTGGCGCGACGTCCTCGCCCGCGATGTCGCCGCCACGCTCGCGGTCTGGTCGTGCCCGAAGCCGGTGATCGCCCAGGTCCACGGCTACGCGCTCGCCGGCGGGCTCGAGCTCGCGATGGCCTGCGACCTGATCGTCGCCGCGGACGATGCCCGCCTCGGCGAGCCGGAGATCCGCTTCGGCTCGGCGCCCGTCACGCTCCTCATGCCGTTCGTGATCGGCCAGAAGCGGACCCGCGAGGTGCTGTTGACCGGCGACCTGATCGATGCCGTGACGGCGGAGCGGTACGGCCTCGTCAACCGCGTCGTCCCGGCTCAGCGCCTCGGGGCGGAGGTCGACGTCCTCGCCGACCGGCTGGCCCGGGTGCCGCCCGACGTCATGGCTCCGACGAAGCTGATGCTCAACCGGGCGATGGATGCCGCCGGGTTCGCGGCGGCGGTCGAGATGGGCCTCGACCTGCAGTCGTTCGTCAACATGAGCGGGACGGCCCGCGAGTTCGACGTGATCGTCCGCCGCGACGGGCTCAAGGCGGCCCTGGCGTGGCGGGACAGCCGCTACGACGAGCGACTCGCGGAGACCGGCGGCGCCGCCCGCGATCCGGATCCGGAGGCCTCGACCGGCCGTTGACCGCCGGTCGGAACGACCAGCCCGTCCGGAACCCGTCGTCCCGATCCCGTCGACCCGCCGCACCGGGCTCGGAAGGGCGGAACCTGACAGCACCCGATGGGACCAATGTACGGCTCGGTCTGGTCCCGAGGTCCCGTAGCGACCTCCTCCGTTCGACGGGTTTCATGCCTTCCTGAACGGCGTCACCCGTCCGGGCATCGCGATGACCAACGCCCGACATGCCGCCTGCCCGCGGCCGTCACGGTCCGGCACTCCGCCGGCCAGCGGCATTGCTCATCGGAAGGGACTCATCCGCATGGATCAGGACATCGACAACCGGGTCGAGCGTCGCCGCCGCCGCCGCCGCGGGATCGTCGCCCTGCTGGGCGCGATCTCGATGCTCACCATCGGGGCCGGCTCGATCTCGCTCGCCCAGTTCACCGATACGGCCGGCGCCACCTGGAACTTCACGGCCGGCACGATCGACATCAGCGTCAACCCGACCGTCTTCGCGGCGATCAACCCGATGATGCCGGGCGACGTGAACACCCAGCCGCTGACCGTGACCAACGGCGGCACCGCGCAGCTCCGCTACGCGATGTCGACGGTCGCCACGAACGCCCTCGGCACCGCCATCCAGCTGACGGTCAAGACCGAGGATGCCGGCGGCGGCTGCGCCGCGTTCACCGGTACGACGGTCGTCGCGGCGACGAACCTGAACGGGGCCGCATTCGGCAGCTCCGCCCAGGGCGCCCAGGCCGGCGACCGGACCCTGGCCGCCGGCGTCAGCGAGGTCCTGTGCTTCCGGGCCAGCCTCCCGCTGGCCGCCCCGGACAGCCTCCAGGGCGCGACCTCGGCCGCGACGTTCACGTTCAACGCCGAGCAGACCGCCAACAACCCGTAACCCGACGACTCCGGCTGCACCACCGGCTGCGGTCCGCCTCACGAGGCGGGCCGCAGCCCGGTCAGTCCGGAGCCACCAGCCGGCCCCTCGCCACCGGCGAGGGCCACGGGCCCCCGCGACGCCTGCCCCCGCGTCCAGGCCCGGCCGATCCGTCCACGGATCGGTGCCCCGATCTGGAGGAACCGCGATGAAGATCCTTGCAG
>DATBPR010000167.1:0-3910 GCA_036561285.1 Candidatus Limnocylindrales bacterium
CCCAGTGCAGTCGGGTCATCGCCGGTGGGTCTCCCGATCGAGGGTGGCCGCTGGTCACGACCATGCCGGTACCGGGCCGGTTTGACAGGGCAACGTGCATGTAGGACCGTATCACAACCATTTGGGCAAGAGGATCACAAATCACGTGACGCCCTCGGCCGATCCGGTCGGCCAGCGCAGCGAGACGGTCCGGCGTGCCAACCTCGGCGCCATCGTGCGCGAGCTGCATCTGCGCGGGCCGCTCTCCCGGTCCGAGCTCGTCGCCCGCACGGGTCTGACCCGGAGCGCGATCCGCGGGTTGATCGGCGAGCTCACCGCGGCCGGACTGGCCGACGAGGTGCCCGCGATCCCGCTGGGCACCCCGGGCCGCCCGTCGCCCCTGGTCCGCCCCGAGCCCGAGGGAGCCCTGGTCCTCGCTCTCGAGATCGCCGTCGATTCGCTGGCGGCCGCGATCGTCGGGCTGGGCGGCGAGATCCTCCAGCAGGGCCGGATGGATCGGCCGCGCGACCATGTCTCCGTCGACGCGATCGTGAGCGACCTGGCCGGCCTCGTCGAGCGGATCCTGCCCGATCGCCGGCGCGGCGCGCTGATCGGCGTCGGCGTCGGGGTCGCCGGCGTCGTGCGCCGCTCGGACGGGCTCGTGTCGACCGCGCCGAACCTCGGCTGGCGGGATGCTCCGGTCGGCGAGCGTCTTGCCGCGGGGCTCGGCCTCGCGGTCCCGCTCGACGTCGCCAACGAAGCTGACCTGGGGGCGGTCGCCGAGCTGCAGCGGGGTGCGGCTCGCGGCGCGGACCACCTGATCTACCTGTCGGGCGAGGTCGGCGTCGGCGGCGGCATCATCGTCGACGGTCGGGCCATCACCGGGGTCGCCGGGTACGGCGGCGAGATCGGGCACATGCCGATCAATCCGGCCGGGATCCGCTGCGGTTGCGGCGCGATCGGCTGCTTCGAGACGGAGGTCGGCGCGGTCGCCCTGCTGCGCCGCGCCGGACGCCCCGTCGACGGGGGACGAGCGGGGATCGACGCGGTCCTCGCCTCCGCTGCGGCCGGCGACCCGCTGGCCCTCGAGGCGCTCGCGGAGACGGGCCGCTGGCTCGGGCTCGGCCTGGCCGGGCTGGTCAACATCTTCGATCCGCGGGTCATCGTCTTCGGCGGCCTGTTCGAGCAGCTGTATCCGTTCATCGAGCCGGCCGTCCAGGCAGCCCTCGACCGGAGCGCCCTCCGTGCCCCGCGGCGCCTCGTCAGCCTGGTCCCATCGGCCCTCGGCGAAGACGCCGCACTCGTCGGAGCCGCGGAGCTCGCCTTCGAGCCGCTGCTCACCGATCCGGCGCGCTGGCTCCGGCCGCGCGGGGCGCTGCTCGAGCGAGCATCCGCATGAGGCCGGGCCGATCGTCTCGTCGTCCAGTCAGGCCGCGGCGCCGGCGAACCGCAAAATCCGTCTCCACGGACCGATCGAGGGGAGTAGCCTAGCGCGGGATATCGACCGTCAGTTCGTCGGGGATGTCCAGAGGAGGAAGCACCGGATGTCATTGAGTCGGAAGATTGCTGCGGTCTCGGCGACCGCGGCCCTGTTCCTGAGCGCATGCTCGGGAAGCGCCACGCCCGCGCCAGCGGCCAGCGGCGGCGCAGCTGCGAGCGGCGGCGGCGGCGCGCAGGCGCCGGGCTGCATCGTCGGCGTCTCGTGGAACAACTACCAGGAAGAGCGCTGGGCCAAGTGGGACGAGCCGGCCATCAAGGCCTCCCTCGCCGCCGCCGGCGCGACCTACATCTCGACCGACGCCAAGTCGTCGGCCGCGACCCAGACCACCGACATCGAGAACCTGATCTCGCAGAAGGCCAAGGTGATCATCATCCTGGCCCAGGACGATAGCGCGATCAAGTCGTCGGTTGCGACCGCGACCGCGGCGAACATCCCCGTCATCGCCTATGACCGGCTGATCGAGGATCCGAAGACGTTCTACGTCTCCTTCGACAACGTCGAAGTCGGACGGATGCAGGCCCGAGCGGTCTTCAAGGCCGTGCCGAAGGGCAACTACGTGTTCATCATGGGCGACAAGGCCGACGCCAACGCCCGGTTCCTGCGCACCGGCCAGGACGAGATCATCAAGGCCGCGGTCACGTCCGGTGACATCAAGAACGTCGGTGAGACCAACACCGACGCCTGGAAGCCGGCCCTCGCCCAGACCGAGATGGAGCAGTTCCTCACGGCCAACAACAACAAGGTCGACGCCGTTCTCTCCGAGAACGACGGCATGGCCGGTGGCGTCGTCGCGGCGCTGACGGCTCAGGGCCTCCAGGGCAAGGTGGCCGTCTCGGGCCAGGACGGCGACGCCGCCGCTCTGAACCGGGTCGCGCTCGGCACCCAGGCGGTCGACGTCTGGAAGGACGCGCGGATGCTCGGCAAGGCTGCCGGCGACGCCGCGGTCCAGCTGTGCAACGGGACGACGGTCGACAAGATCGCCGGCGCGGCGCCCTTCTCGACCCCGAAGGGCAACACGGTCAGCTCGGTTCTGCTCAAGGCGGATCCGATCGACACGACCAACCTGAACGACGTCCTGTCGGCCGGTTGGATCACCAAGGACGTGCTGTGCAAGGGCGTGACAGCGGGCGCGGTCGCCGGCTGCTGATCCCTTCCGCCTGACGACACTCGAGGCGCCCTTCGCTCGCGGACCGACCGCGGGCGTGGGGCGCTTCGGTGTCCCGCCCATGTTCTCCGGAGGCGTTGGATGACTCAGGCTTCCGCGGCTGCAGAAGCGAGCACGGAGCGACCGCGTCGCACGATCGCTTCGCTCGTGCGCTCGACCGAGATCGACACCCGCCTGCTCGGCATGATCGCCGCGCTGGCGATCATCTGGGTCGGGTTCAACTTCCTGTCCGGTGGCCTGTTCCTGACGCCGCGCAACCTCTGGAACCTGTCGGTCCAGAGCTCGTCGATCGCCGTCATGGCGACCGGCATGGTCCTGATCATCGTCTCGCGCAACATCGACCTGTCGGTGGGATCGATGCTGGGCTTCGTCGGCTACACGATGGCCATGGTCCAGGTCATGTGGTTCCCGGACAACCCCTACACGTGGGCGATCGCCCTCGTCGTCGGCGTCGCCGCGGGAGCCGTCATCGGCGGGTTCCAGGGCGCGATCATCGCCTACTTCGGGGTCCCGTCCTTCATCGTCACCCTCGGCGGCTTCCTCGTCTGGCGCGGCCTGCTCTTCGAGTACGCCCAGGGCCAGACGCTCGCCCCGATGGACCATATCTTCGCGCTGCTCGGCGGCGGGCCGACCGGCTCGCTCGGCCAGTGGGGGAGCTGGATCGTCGGCGGGCTCGCCTGCATCGGGATCATCTACAGCCTGATCGCCAGCCGCCGGCGGCGGCGGCGATACGGCTTCCCGCTCCGGCCGCGCTGGGCAGAGGTGACCATCGGGATCCTCGGCTGCGGCGCCGTGCTCGGAGCGGTCGCGATCGCGAACGCGTACCCGTGGCCGGCCTCGCTGGCGACCAGCTACGCGAACACGCACAACATCACCGAGCCACCCGGCGGGCTCCAGATCCCGACCGGCATCGCGTTCCCGGTGCTGATCGTCCTCGCGGTGGGCCTCGTCATGACGTTCATCGCGACGCGTCGCAAGTTCGGCCGCTACGTGTTCGCGATCGGCGGCAACCCGGAGGCCGCCGAGCTGGGCGGCATCAACGTCCGCCGGACCATCGTGTCGACGTATGTCCTGATGGGCATCCTCGTCGCGATCAGCGCGGCGATCTCGACGGCCCGCCTCAATGCCGCGGTCACGAGCCTCGGCGTCCAGAACGAGCTCGACGTCATCGCCGCGGCGGTGATCGGCGGGACGTCGTTCTCGGGCGGCATCGGGACCGTCCCGGGCGCCATCCTCGGCGCCGTCGTCATGCAATCCCTGCGATC
>DATBPR010000168.1:0-2518 GCA_036561285.1 Candidatus Limnocylindrales bacterium
CTCGAGGCACTCGCTCTCCCAATGGCCCGTCACGGGCGTCTCGGGCGCGAGGCCGAGGTCCTTGCCCGCGACGAGCGTCGACGCGCGGGCAACCGCGGCCGCCTGCTCGCCGGCCCGCCGCGCCGCCGCCGACCCGACGTCGGGGACGGCGAAGAACCCCCAGCTGCTGCCGATCAGCGCACGGACGCCGACGCCGGCCCGCTCCTCCCGGTCGAGCGCCTCGACGACGCCGTTGCGGGCGCTCATGGCCTCGGTGCGGATCTCCATGACCCGGGCGTCCGCGTAGGTCGCGCCGGCGTTCAGGGCGGCTTCGACCGCCTGGCTCGCGATGTCTTCCATGGCGCCTAGCCTAAGTCGATCGGCCGGATGCTTCAGGACTCGCCGCCGACGGCATACTCGGTCCGTGGAGCTGCTCGGTGCCGTCATCCTTGGGCTCGTCGGTGCGTGGCTCCTGCTCCTCCTGGTGCTCTGGCTGATCCGGCCACGCGACGTCAGCGCGACCGAGGTGATCCGGGTCGTTCCCGACGTCATGCGGTTGGCGAAGACCCTCATCGCGGACCCCGCGTCACCGACTGGTGTCCGGGTCGCCCTCGTCATCCTGCTCGTGTGGCTGATCAGCCCGATCGACCTCGTGCCCGAGTTCATCCCCGTCCTCGGCCCCGTCGACGACGTCATCGTCACCGTCGTCGTGCTGCGCTACGTCCGCCGGCGCCTCGGGCACGAGGCGCTCCTCCGGCGCTGGCCGGGCACTGCCGAGGGCTTCCGGGTCCTCACGTCTCTCGCCGGTCGGGGCTGAGGCCGGACGGGTCGACATCCGGACCAGACGATCGGTTGCACGCGGCGTCGTATCGGGCGAGCTCCTCGGCGAGGACGAGCGGCCGGCGCTGCTGGCGGGGCGTCGGCGCCCCGGCGTTGACCTCGCCGATCGCGGCGTTGATGCGCGCGACCAGCGCCTCGAGCGTCCCGCGCTCCCTGGCCCGGACGATGGTGGACGGCGCGGCGCCCTCGGCGGCCCGGGCGAGGATGGCGTCGCGCTGGTCGAGAAGCCCGCGGACCTCCTTGTCGGTCTCGATCCAGGGCGGCGCGATGCCGGCGTTCCGGAGCACATGAAAGGCGAGACCCCAGTCGCCGGCGTGCGGGTTGTCGTCGTTCGGGAGTGGCTGTCCCTGGTGCGGCAGGTCGTCGAACTGGCCTTGCTCGACCGCCTCGCGGATCTGCCGGTCGATCAGAGACTCCCACGACGGGCCGATCTGGAGCCGGCCCGCGGCATCACGGCGGCCGGCGGCGGGCTTGTTGTCGGGCGCATCCGGCATGCGCGCATCGTCGCATCTCGGGCGGTTTCGATCAGCGACGGTCGACGAGCTCGACCTCGATATCGGAGGGGATCCCGTCCCGGGCAGCATCCACCGGCTGCGCCGAGGTCTCCATGAGGGCCCTCCGCGCCAGCGACGGCATGGTCGCGAGGTCCGCGGCCCTGCGGAGGAAGTCGGCGAGGACGGCCTCGTCGACGTCGATCGACGGCTCGAACGTGAGGTAGCGGAACTTCCGCAGCCGCTCCTCGGCGCCGTGGAGGACGCGATCCGGATCGGCGAGCAGCGTGCCGTGCTCGAAGCCGAGATGGATGTGCTTCCGCTCCGGCCCGATCCAGGCGAAGTTCCGGACTCGCTTCCCGTCCGGCAGGGAATAGGCGATCCACCGCCAGCCGGGGCGGACGGTCTCGACGGTCCCCCGAACCGTCCGGAGGATCAGCGCCCGCAGCGTGCGGCCGGTCTCGCGGATGGCAGGCGGATAGCCGTCGAGGAGGAACTCGGCCGGCTGCTCGTCGATCACGAGGCGATCGTCGGGCTCGATGGCGTCGGCAGGTGTCAGGTATCGCCCGTGCCGGCGACGTTGGCCTCGCCGAAGAGCTTCGTCGGCCGGACGCGGACGACCAGCTCGCCCGCCACCCCGTTGCGCTCGCCGAACTCCTCGGCGCGGTCGGCGCCCATGTACTTCCCACCGAGCAGGGTCGAGATGTCGCGGCACTGGGCGAGGTCGTCGATCAGGCGCGCCTCACCCTCGACCGACACGTACGAGTACGGCGGCGCCGGGTCCTGGACCAGGACGACGACCGACGGCCGCGCCCGGATGTTCGCCGCCTTCACGGTCCCCTGCCAGGTCGTGAAGACGATCTCGTCGCCCTCGACCGCATACCACGTCGGAACCGCATGCGGCCGTCCGTCGTCCCGAACCGACGCGAAGCTGGCTGTCATGCTGCCCGAGCGGAGGAACCGCCAGGCTTCGTCCTCGGACATCCTGTGGGGCATCAGGCGGCTCCTCGGGTTCGGTTCGCGTCCGCGTCCGGCGAGCGTAGTCCCGCCCCGATCCACCGACAACCGACGGGCCAGGCGCGACAGCGGAGGGGTTGGACGTTGCGGATGCGGATGCTGCCGGTCCTCGTCGCGCATACCGTCCTGCTCGTCGCGGCAACCGTGTTCGTCGTCTGGGACGCGGGTGGCCCGTTCGGCGCCGACACCCT
>DATBPR010000169.1:0-2740 GCA_036561285.1 Candidatus Limnocylindrales bacterium
CCAGGCGTCGAAGCGATCCGGGTCGCGCAAGGTGGGCAGATCACGCCAAGCCCGGACGAGCGCGTTCTGCACGGCGTCCTTCGCCTGGTCGGCGTCCCGGAGGATGAGCCAGGCGGCGGAATCCAGTCGGGAGATCGCGGCGGCTGCCAGCTCGGAGAAGGCGTCATGATCGCCACTCCGCGCTCGCTCCACGAGGTCTCGCTGCATCACGCCCCTCGGCGATCGGCTCGGCCATTCGGCCGCGCTCGATGAGTATGGCGAGGCGGACCGTCCGGACCGTTCCCGAATCGCTCCCGGGATCGAGTGACGCGTTACCATCGACCGCCCGAGTCGCGTCCCCCTTCGGAGCCTGTCGCGCGTGAAGATCCAGGAAGCCGACGCCAAGTCGTTGCTCGTCGCCCAGGGACTACCCGTCCCCCCGTGGGAGGTGGCCCACACAGCCGCCGATGCGCGTGCCGCCGCGGAGCGATTTTTCTCCGATGGCCCGGCGGGAACCAAGGTGGTCATCAAGGCCCAGGTCCTCGTCGGCGGCCGCGGCAAGGCGGGCGGCGTCAAGCTCGCCGCCTCCCCCGACGAGGCCGAGCGGGTCGCGGCGGACATCCTCGCCCTGGAGATCAAGGGGATCCCGGTCCGGAAGGTGCTCGTCGGTCCGGCGGCCGAGATCGTGAGGGAGTACTACCTCTCCGCGGTCCTCGATCGGGCCGGCCGGCAGATCCTCCTGATGGGCTCGTCCGAAGGCGGCGTCGAGATCGAGGGGGTCGCCGCCGAGCGGCCCGAGGCGATCGTCACGATCCCCGCCGATCCGTACCAGGGGCTCCTGCCCTGGCAAGCCCGCGAGATGGCGTTCCGCCTCGGGCTCGGGGCGCACCTGAAGGACGCCGTCGCGATCGCGACGGGCCTCGTCCGGACGATGCTGGCGAACGACGCCGACCTCGTCGAGATCAACCCGCTCGCGATCGTCCGCGAGTCCGGCCCCGACGGCGTCGACATGGAACGCCTCGCCTGCCTCGACGCGAAGATCACTCTCGACGACTCCGCGCTCGCCCGCCACCCGGGCCTCGAGGAGCTCCGCGATCCCGACGACGAGGACCCGACCGATCGGGCCGCGCGCGAGGCCGGGCTGACCTTCATCAAGCTCGACGGCACGATCGGCTGCATGGTCAACGGCGCCGGCCTGGCGATGGCGACGATGGACCTCGTGAAGCGCGCCGGCGGCGAGCCGGCGAACTTCCTCGACATCGGCGGCGGCGCCCGGGCCGACAAGGTCGCGGCGGCGATGGGCCTGATCCTCGCCGACCCGAAGGTCGACGCGATCCTCGTGAACATCTTCGGCGGGATCACCCGCGGCGACGAGGTCGCGCGCGGCCTGATCGAGGCCCGCGCCCAGCAGGAACGGGACGTGCCGATGGTCGTCCGGATCGTCGGGACGAACGCGGCGGAGGCGGCGGTGCTCCTCCGCGAGGCCCGGTTCCACACCGCGGACACGCTCGACGAGGCCGCCGCCCAGGCCGTGGCCGCGTCGAAGGGAGCGGCGGCGTGAGCATCCTCGTCGACCGTTCCAGCCGCGTGGTCGTCCACGGCCTGACCGGCCGGGAGGGCTCGTTCCACGGGGCCGCGATGCTCGACTACGGAACGCAGGTGGTCGCGGGCATGACGCCCGGCAAGGGAGGCCAGACCGCCCTCGACGGACGGGTGCCGGTGTTCGACACGGTCGCCGACGCCGTCCGCGAGACCGGCGCCGACGTCTCCTGCATCTACGTCCCGGCGGCCGGCGCGCCGGACTCCGTGATGGAGGCCGCGGCGGCGGGCGTGAAGACGATCGTCTGCATCACGGAGGGCATCCCCGCGCTCGACATGATCCCGGTGGTCGCGCGCGTCCGCGACGCCGGCGCTCGCCTCATCGGCCCGAACTGCCCGGGGCTCACGACGCCCGGCGAGGCGAAGGTCGGGATCATCCCGGCCTCGATCCATCGCGAGGGCCGGGTCGGGGTGGTCTCCCGCTCCGGCACGCTGACGTACGAGGCGGTCCAGGCGATGACCGACGCCGGGATCGGCCAGTCGACGTGCGTCGGGATCGGCGGCGACCCGATCATCGGGACGACCTTCCTCGACGTGCTCCAGCTCTTCGCCGCGGACCCGGAGACCGACGGGATCGTGCTGATCGGCGAGATCGGCGGAGCAGCCGAGGAGACTGCGGCGGCCTGGGCAGCCGAGCACCTGCGGGACGTGCCGAAGGTCGCCTTCATCGCCGGCCGGACCGCGCCCGAGGGGAAGCGGATGGGCCATGCCGGCGCGATCATCTCGGGCGGGGCGGGGACGGCGGCCTCGAAGGTGGCGGCGCTCGAGGCTGCGGGGTTCCGGATCGCGGGCTCGCCGACCGAGATCCCGGCCCTCCTCCGCGACGCGGGCCACCGCGGCTGAGCCCGGATCCGCGACCGTGACGATCGACGACGTCCGCGACCTCTTCGCCTACGAGCGGTGGGCGACCGCCCGGCTGCTCGCCGTCCTGCCCGGCATCGACGAGGAGACCTGGTCTTCGGCCAACGTCATCGACAAGCGCGGCCTCGGCGGCATCCTCGTTCATCACCTCGGCGCGTATCAGCGGTGGCGCCATGGCCTCGCCGAGGACGGCGGGACGGGGGTCTCCGAGCGCGACCCGCTCCCGACGCCCGAGGCGTTGATCGCCCTGTGGGAGGCGGAGTGGCCGGCGATGGATGCGTGGCTTGCGACGCTCGACGAC
>DATBPR010000170.1:0-1670 GCA_036561285.1 Candidatus Limnocylindrales bacterium
GGCCGTCGTCGAGCTGGACGAAGTAGGTGATGCTGTGGCTCGGGATGGCGGTGGCCTGCATCTCGGCGGGCACCGGGGCCGACTCGTCGAGCCGGATCGCCGGACCGATCTCGAGGTCCACGATCCGTCGCTCGGAACGGAGACCGGTCACCTGGGTGCGATCGCGCGTCTCGATCCGGTCGGCGGCAGCCTGTTTCGACGCATCCGTCAGGACCAGGAGGCCCATCGAGCCCCTCCAGTCCTGGTAGCCGGACGGCCCGAATGCATACAGCTTCATGCGTCCCGCCTTGAGGTCCGCGAGAGACGCCTGGAGCGCCGCCTTCGTCTTGTTGTCGGCGTTGGCGATCAGCGCCTCGACGCTCCGGCGGAGATCGTCGATGGATCCCTCCTGCCAGCCGGCCGGCAGGCGCATCGTCAGATGCAGATCGTCGATCGTCACCTGCTGCTGCGTCAGGTCCACGATCGAGCCGATCGGCTTGATCGGCGGCGGCCTCCGGGTCGGGGCCGGCGCCGTTGGCGGGACCGGCGCCGCCGACGCCGGGTCGGGCGCAGCGGATGCGCTGCAGGCCGCGACGACGAGGAGGAGCACGGCCGCGATGCCCGCGCCGCGGGCTCTCGACATCGTCACGGTCGTCCGAACAGCCCTCGTCAGCGGTTCGACTTGATCACCGACGCCAGGAGCGTCTTCGTCAGGCCCAGGGTCTGCGCGCCGACCATGACGATCGTGGCGCCGTGAAGGTACATCGCGAACGACGCCTGCCTGGCGGCGATGTAGGCGACCTTCTTGCCTAGCACCTTCGCGTAGGTCAGCTTGCCACCCGTGTTCGCGGCGGCGCCCCGGGCTCCTCCTTCGAAGGCGGCGTTGTTCATCGGGATCCCGACGATCTCGAGCACGTACACGAGACCGACCGTCTGTCCGCGCTGGCGGATCTCGAGGCCGCTCATCGTCTCGGTGACGGTGACGGACCCGACCTGGAAGCTGAAGTTCGCGCTGAGCGCCGGGTTGGCCGCGTTGAAGACGAGGGCGTAGGGCTTGCCGATCTTCAGGGAGTCGACCGCGCGAGCGGCGACCTCCTCGGGGGATGCCGACGGCTTCGGGCTGGGTGACGGGCTTGCCGGACGGGTGGGCGAGGGAGTCGGCCTGACGGTTGCCGCCGGCCGGACCGTTGCCCCGGCCGTGTTCGAGGCGACGGCCGCCCCTTCTGTGCAGCCCGATGCGACGAACAGCACGGCAGCTGCCAGGGCGACGGCGCGCAGGCCGTTCCGGTGGTGCGACGGCATGGTGAGCTCCCTCGGGACCCGATTGGGCCGGGCCTTCGCCGAACGCTAGGGCTCGCGGCGATGTCGCCGCCATGGGTCGATCGGGCCATTCCGATGTGGTCGCGCGGTCGCCCAGCCGATCGGGGGCGGCCCGCAGCGTCGTCAGCCGGCCGCGGGCCCCAGGAGCGCGCTCGCGTCGCGGAGGTCCGGGGTGGACGAGCCCTCCGTGAAGGTCGCGTGGAGGGCCCGCAGCGCCTCGAGCCGGTCGCCACGTTCCGCGTCCGGCGCGCATCGGCACAGCCGGACGGCGGCCCGCAGCTGGGGCATCCGGGCGCCCACCGTGCCCGCACCGGCGTAGGCACGCTCGAAGGACGCCGCCGCCGCGTCCGGCTCGGCGTCCGGGTCGAGCA
>DATBPR010000171.1:0-7724 GCA_036561285.1 Candidatus Limnocylindrales bacterium
CGCCCGACGTGGTCGATGAAGATCTGCTCGAGCGACGGCTCGGCCACCTCGAAGTGCCGCACCCGCGCGCCCGCCGCCATCGCCGCGGCGAGGACCATCTCGGGCTCGACGCCGGCGTCGAGCTCGACCTCCGACCGGTCGATCCCGGGCCGGAGGATCCGCGCGCCCGGCACGTTGACCAGCCAGGGCAGCCGGTGGTCGCCGTCGACCGACAGCCGGACCAGCCGCCGGCCGCTCGCCCGCTTCACCGCCCGGAGCGGCCCGCCGACGACCATCCGCCCGTGGTCGACGATCGCGATCGACTCGCACATCGCCTCCACCGTCTCCATCTGGTGGGTCGAGAAGATCAGCGTCCGGCCGTCGTCGCGGAGCTCGAGCAGCGCCTCGCGGAGCAGGGCGACGTTGACCGGGTCGAGCCCGGTGAACGGCTCGTCGAGGAGGAGCACCGGCGGTTCGTGGAGGACCGCGGAGATCAGCTGGATCTTCTGCTGGTTGCCCTTCGACAGCTCCTCGGCGCGACGCTCGGCGAGGTCCAGGACGCGCAGCCGGCGTAGCCAGTCCAGCGCGGCGGCCCGCGCGCGATCGCGGGAGAGCCCGTGCAGCGAGCCGAAGAAGGCAAGCTGGTCGAGGACGACCATGCGGGGGTAGAGGCCCCGCTCCTCGGGGAGATAGCCCCAGGTCCGGCGCGGCAGACTCCGCGTGTCGACCCCGTTCCAGACGATCTGCCCCGCATCGGCGCCGAGCACCCCGAGGGCGATCCGCATCGTCGTCGTCTTGCCCGCGCCGTTCGCACCGAGGAAGCCGAAGATCTCGCCGCTCGGCACCTCGAAGGTCAGCCCGTCGAGCGCGACGACGCTCCCGAAGCGCTTGTGGAGGTCCTCGATCTGCAGGCTCATCGCGCGCGGCCGCTCGGCTGGGTCACCGGCGGAGGATAGCCCGGGCCTCCGGCCCTCGTCCCCGGACGATGGTCACGGGCCGTGCGATGATGACCCGGTGACCGCGCAGCGGGAGATCATCGATCCCAAGGGGGTCGAACCGTCCACGACCCCCACCAGGATGCACGCGGACCGGGCCGCCCGGACGTTCAGCATCGACTGGTCGGACGGTCACGCGACGGTCTACGACTTCACCGCGCTCCGGTACCTCTGCCCGTGCGCCTACTGCCGGGGCGAGGCCGGGCTCCCCGGCTGGCTCGATTCGGCGCCGACGCTGACCGACGAGCAGACCCGGATGACCGACATCCATCTCGTCGGCAACTACGCGGTGTCACCGCACTGGGGCGACGGCCACTCCACGGGGTTCTTCCCGTTCGTCCTGCTGCGGGCCCGCTGTCCGTGCGCCGAGTGCACGGCCCGTCGAGCCGCCGAGCCGGACGCGGCGTCCGCGGCCGCCGATGCCGCCCGGCGCGACCACGACCGTCACGCGTGACCGCCCATCCCGTCCCGGTCGCCAGCCGACCGGCCCCACCGAGCACGAGGGAGCACCGATGATCATCTCCACGACGCCGTACATCGCCGGCCACCGGGTCGTCGAGACGAAGGGCCAGACGTTCGGCCTCGTCGTCCGCAGCCGGGGCTTCTCCGGCAACCTGATCGCGTCGCTGCGGTCGCTCGGCGGCGGCGAGATCCACGAGTACACGTCGCTCCTCGAGGACACGCGGCGTCAGGCGATCGACCGGCTCGTGAAGAACGCCACGCTGATGGGCGGGAACGCGGTCGTCTCGATGCGCTTCGACAGCTCCGAGCTGGCCGGAACCATGTCGGAGATCGTCGCCTACGGCACCGCTGTCGTCGTCGAGCCCGACGCGTCCGCGACCCAGCCCGTCGCCGAGTAGGGCGACGCGCGGGGCGATCGCATGCTCACGCCGACCATCCGGATCCTGGCCGCCGGGCTCGGGCTGCTGATGCTGCTCGGTGGCCTGATCGCGGCTCCGTTCGCGGGGTTCGCCGGCATCTGGTCGACGATCCTCGGGGCCGGGATCCTCATCGCCCTCGCGGTCGAGCGGAACCGCTACCGGTCCGAGGCCGCGGACCGGACCCTGGACCCGTACGGGCCGGGCGGCGGCGAGCCGGCGGGCACGCTCGAGCCGCGCTTCCGGCCGACCGCCGAGGTCTTCGTCGACCCGACGTCGCGAAAGCAGATGCGCGTCTACCTGGACAACCGGTCCGGCGAGCGGCGCTACGTCGCCGAGGACTGACCGGATGGCCCGCCGGACGGGACGTTCCGGTCATGGGGTCCCGAGAGGGCCGCGTGCTATTCTCGCCCGCCCGGACGAGTCCCCCTCGCCCGCCACCGTCGAGGCACCGGCACCTCCCCGATGAGCGCCCTGCCAGCCTCCACCGGCTCGCCCGAACCCCGCCGCACGAAGACGTCCGCTGCCGCTGACGCGCCCGTCGTCGCAGCGCAACCGGAGCACGCGACCCGCGAGTCCCGGCGAGCGGTCAAGAGCCCGTACATCAACCGTGAGCTGTCCTGGCTCGACTACGCGGGCCGGGTCCTGTACGAGGCGCGCGATCCCCGAAACGCGCTGCTCGACCGGGTCAACTTCCTGACGATCTTCGCGAGCATGCTCGACGAGTTCTTCCAGATCCGGGTCGCCGGTCTCCGCCAGCAGCTCCACGCCGGCTCGACCACCAAGTCCCCGGATGACCGGACGGCCGGCGAGCAGCTGATCGCGGCCCGCAAGCGCGTCCTCCAGCTCGTCGCGGATCAGGCGTCCGCCTGGACGGACGTCCGGAAGGACCTCGCCGCCGAAGGCATCGAGATCGTCAAGTACGGTGCGATCACCGAGCACCACGACCTCCTTCGCCAGCGGTTCATCGACGAGATCTATCCCGTCCTCACGCCGCTTGCCGTCGATCCGGGCCACCCGTTCCCGTACATCTCGACGTTGAGCCTTTCGATCGCCGTGGGCCTGCGCGACCCGGAGACCGACGAGCGCCACTTCGCCCGGGTCAAGGTCCCCCAGATCCTGCCTCGCCTGTACCCGGTGGAGCCGAATCGGTTCGTCCTGATCGATTCGATCATCGGGGCGAACCTCGATCTCCTGTTCAGCGGCATGGAGATCGTCGAGCATCACCTGTTCCGGGTGACCCGCAACGCCGACCTCTCGATCGAGGAGGACGAGGCCGACGACCTGCTCCTTGCGATCGAGGAGGAGCTTCGACGGCGGCGCTTCGGCGAGGCCGTCCGGCTCGAGGTGGAGCGGTCGATGCCGCAGGAGACCCGGGCGATCCTCCTGGCCGGGCTCGGCCTGGGCGAGGAGGACGCCTACGAGGTCCGGGGGATGCTCGACCTCACCGGGCTCCGCGACTTCGTCGACCTGGACAGGCCGGACCTGAAGGGGGAGCCGTGGACGCCCGTGACGCCGGCCCGCCTCGTCCCGCCCGACGAGGACGAGCCCGCCGACGTCTTCTCGGCGATCCGGGTCGGGGATCTGCTCGTCCATCATCCCTACGAGAGCTTCGCCGCGTCGACCGAGCGGTTCATCGGCCAGGCCGTCGACGACCCCGAGGTCCTGACGATCAAGATGACCCTGTACCGGACGTCAGGCGATTCGACGATCGTCCGCGACCTGATCCGGGCCGCCGAGCGCGGCAAGCAGGTGGTCGTCCTCGTCGAGATCAAGGCCCGCTTCGACGAGGAGGCCAACATCGTCTGGGCCCGCAAGCTGGAGCAGGCGGGCGCCCACGTCGTGTACGGCCTCGTCGGCCTGAAGACCCACTCGAAGGTCTGCCTCGTCGTCCGCCGGGAGGGCACGGGCCTGCGCCGCTACGTCCACATCGGGACGGGCAACTACAACCACCGGACCGCGCGGCTCTACACGGACCTCGGCCTGCTGAGCTGTCGCCCGGAGCTCGGCGCGGACGTCACGGACCTGTTCAACGTGCTCACGGGACTGTCCCGTCAGCGCTCGTTCCGCCGGCTGCTCGTCGCGCCGCACAGCGTCCGCTCGCGGTTCCTCGAGCTCGTCGACCGCGAGATCGAGCACGCCGCGCGCGGCCGCGAGGCGCGGATCGTGGTGAAGCTCAACGCGATCGTGGACCGGCCGTCGATCGAGGCCCTCTACCGCGCGTCGCGGGCCGGCGTCACGGTCGAGGTCATCGCCCGCGGCGCGTGCTCCTTGCTGCCGGGCGCGAAGGGCGTCTCGGAGCGCATCCGGGTCCGGTCGATCGTCGGCGAGTTCCTCGAGCACTCCCGGATCTGGGGCTTCGCCAACGGCGGCGACACCGACTGGTACATCGGCTCCGCCGACCTGATGGATCGCAACCTCGATCGGCGGGTCGAGGCGATGGTCCCGGTCGAGGATCCCGAGGCGCGCGGGCGGCTGGCCGAGATCTTCGAGGTCATGCTCGCCGACGACCGCCGCTCCTGGCAGCTCGGCCCGGACGGGACGTGGAAGCGGACCGAGGAGATCACGGGCGTCGCGGGCACCTGCGACACCCACCAGGAGCTGAAGGCGCGGGCCCTCGCCGCCGCGGTGACCGCGGCCACCCCGCACCGGCCGCGGGCCGGGGTCGGCTCGCTCGACCCGCGTGCCTGACGATGCACGTCACCGTCCGCGCGTGACGGGGATCGCGAGCACGAGCCGATGAGCGCGACCGGCCGCCGTGGCCGTCCGCTGGAGATCGAGCTGAAGTACCGCGTCGCCGACCAGGCCGCCGCGGATCGATATCTCGCTGCCGACGACCTCGCCGGGTTCGCCCCCGCGTCGCCCGTGCGGTCCTCCCAGGTCGAGGACCG
This sequence comes from Candidatus Limnocylindrales bacterium, assembly GCA_036561285.1. Classification (GTDB taxonomy): domain Bacteria; phylum Chloroflexota; class Limnocylindria; order Limnocylindrales; family CSP1-4; genus CF-46. Next base: position 4,744 of record DATBPR010000171.1, read on the forward strand.
CTACATCGACACGGTCGACGGGGCCCTGGCCCGGGCCGGGTTCGCCGCCCGGATCCGGCAGACCGCGAAGGCGACGACCGTCGCCGTCAAGTCGGCGGTTCCGCGGAGTGCGGATGGCGCCGTCCATCGCCGCGAGGAGCTCGAGGGCCCTGCCGACCGAACCTCGCCGCCGCGCGACTGGCCGGCCTCCGATGCCCGGTCGCTGATCCTCGAGCTGTGCGGCGACGCGCCGCTCGTCGAGGTCGTGACGATCCGCCAGCTCCGCCGGAAACGGAACCTCGAGCGCGAGGGGACCACGGTCGAGGTGAGCCTCGACGAGGTCGACGCGGTCGCCCGAAGCCGGGTCGTCGGGCGGTTCGTCGAGCTGGAAGTCGAGCTCGTCAAGGGCGACGAGGCCGGGCTCCACGAGATCGCGGCCGTCCTCGCGGGCGACCAGGGCCTCGCGCCGGCGGATTCGTCCAAGCTCGAGTCCGCCCTGAAGGCGATCACCGCGACGGAGCCGCGGCGGACGAAGAAGAACGGGCGCGTCCTGCCGCCGATCGACGTCGACGACGCGGACGGCGGCGAGCGGTTCGACGACGGGCTCGACGTGGGACGGATCGTGGCGGCGGCCCTCGGCGAGGCGTCGCGCGAGACCCGGGCGGCTGGACCGGAGGCGAAGGCAGAGGAGCTCGCCGCGAACGCGACTGCGACCGGCGACGCGCCGGCGAGCGCGCCGACCGCGGGCGCGTCCAGCGCGGCCATCGCGCCCCCGCAGTCCGGCAACGGGAAAGCCGCACCGGCGAGCGCCGCGTCGCGGCCGAAGGAGCCCGCGGCCGAAACCGATCAGCGACCGCATCTGACCGTCGGGAAGACGCCCGGCGTCATCGCCGACGACCATCTCGCCGAGGCCGGCCGGAAGGTCCTCCGCTTCCATCTCGCCCGGATGATCGCCAAGGAGGCCGGCACTCGGAGCGGAGCGGATGCCGAGGATCTTCACTCGATGCGTGTCGCGACCCGCCGCCAGCGGGCGGCGTGGCGGATCTTCGGGGAGGCGTTCCGCGCCAAGCGGACGAAGGCCCATCGGGGGCGCCTCCGCGAGGTGGCCTCGCGGCTGGGCGCGGTCCGCGATCTCGACGTGCTGATCGAGGCGGCCGACCTCTACCGCGCGGACCTTCCGATCACGGAGCAGCGCTCCCTCGAGCCGTTGCTCGCGGCTTGGCGGACCCATCGCGACGACGCGCGCCTGCTGCTGGTCCGCGAGCTGGATTCGGACGGCTACCGGCGCTGGCTCGACGACTACGCCGAGTTCGTCCGCCACGAGGGCGTGGCCGCGCTTCCGGTCGCCCCGACCGAGCCGCATCGCGTCCGCGACACCGCCGCGTCCCGGATCCAGGCCGCGTACGAGCAGGTCCGGGCGTACGAGCCGGTCCTGCGCTGGGCGGACGTCGACACGCTCCACGAGCTCCGGATCGTCGGCAAGTGGCTGCGCTACTCGCTCGAGTTCGTGCGAGAGACGCTCGGCCCCGACGCCGACGCGCTGATCGCCCGGGTCACGGCCCTCCAGGACCATCTCGGCCTGATGCACGACGCGGACGTGTCGGCCCACCTGGCCCGCGACTTCCTCCTCGAGCACGCCGGCGACCTGAGCGACGCCGAGAGCGCGGCCATCGGCCGCTACCTGCTCAACCGCGAACGGGAGGTCGCTCGGCTGCGCCGGACGGTCGGGCCAGTCTGGCGGGGGGTATCGGGGATCCGGTTCCGGCGCGGTCTCGGGCGGGCGCTCGCGGGCCTCTGACCCGAGCGGCCCGCGCCCCGGCGGCAAGGTGCGCCCGGCGGTCGCGCCGGCGCGACCGCCGCCGCATCAGGCGATCCAGCCGTGGGCGAGCTCTTCGAGGCGATCGCGCCACGCGGTCCCCGCCCGGTCGGCCGCGATGATCGCGCCCTCGCGGATCCCCGTGTCCACGACCCGGCCCGAGGCGATGTCGAGCCGGTCGAGCAGGGCCTGGATGATCGCGGCACCCCCGGCGAGCAGCCGGATCCGGGCCTCCCGCAGCCCGTAGGTCGCCGCGAGGAGCTCGGCCGGGCCGGAAGCGACGACGGCCCGAGCCTCGTCGAGGGCGGCCCGGTCCAGCCGATCGCCGCGCTCCGGGTCGCGGGCGCGGCGGAGAAGCTTCAGCAGGTTCGTGGCGGTGCCGCCGACGAAGACGACCTCGGCCGGTTGTCGGCCGGGGGTCCAGTCGAGCGCCTCCGCGGCCGCCCGATCGAGCGCGTCGAACTGCTCCCGGGTCGGTGGATCGCGATCGACGATCGACCGCGTGAGCCGCCCAGCTCCGAGACGCACGCCGGCGGCGCGGGCCAGTCGCCCCGGCCCGATCTCGACGAACTCGCTGGACCCGCCGCCGATGTCGACGACGAGGAGGTCGCCGAGGACCGCCTGGCCGGCCGTCAGCCCGACAAGGGTCAGGAGCGCCTCCTCCTCGTGCTCGAGGACGGCCAGGGGCACGCCCGTCCGCGACGAGACCTCCGCGACGATCCGGGTGGCGTCCTCGAGCCGCCGGAGCGGCTCCGTCCCCATCACGATCGGGTCGGTCGCGCCGATGTCGCGGGCCAGGTCGACATAGGCGCCCACGGTCGAGGCCAGCGTCGCTCGCCCGGAGATCCCGAGCGAGCCCGGCCCGTCCACCGCGGCGCCCAGGCCGAGGAAGGTCGACTCGTCGTGGATGACGACGAGGCCGGTCCGATCCGGACGGGCGACGAGCAGGTGGACGGACGTCGACCCGAGATCGATGGCGGCGGCCGGCCGGCGGGGCATCTGCTGAACCCCTCGTCAGGCCCGGGCGGGTGCGATGGCCCGAAACCCGCTCAGGACGCGCCGCTCGATCCGCCGGTCGCCGGGCGGCGGCCGCGGGCGGCACCTGCCGTCTTCGTCGTCCGTCGCCTGGCCGCAGCGGGCTTGGTGGCGGCGGGCTTGGTGGCGGCGGGCTTGGTGGCGGCGGGCT
>DATBPR010000172.1:0-6091 GCA_036561285.1 Candidatus Limnocylindrales bacterium
CGCTGCCAAGCGGCTGGCGTCGATCACCCCGGAGCAGATCGGCAGCCACGCCCAGAAGCTCGGGGTGACCGTCACCGACGAGAAGGGGTTCACCCTCGAGGCGGCCCCGCGGATGTGGACCGCGGTCTTCGGGATGTACGGCCCGAGCCAGCGGACACCGGCCCTGATCTCCGGCCAGGCCCAGCTGCTCTCGGCCCTCATCGCGGGTCGCGAGGACACGATCCAGACGGTCATCCTCGGCGACGACCGCGACGGCACGTACATCCCGAAGCCGACGCCGAAGCCGAGCGCCAGCCCGGGACCGAGCGCCCGTCCGTGAGGGCTCCGTGGCCGCGCCGCGTCGTCTGGCGGCGGCCCGTGCGGTCGGGTAGCCTTGCCGAAACGCACCGGAGAGAGGGCGGCGAGGCGTGTTCCTCCCCCTGGTCGGGCTCCTGCTGGGCGTGGCTCTCGGGCTCGTCCTCAACGTCAACGTCGGCTTCGAATTCACCCGGTACACGGCCGTGGCGATCCTCGCCGCGCTCGATTCGGTCCTCGGAGCGGTCCGCGCCGAGCTCGATGGCGTCTACGACAATCGGATCTTCATCAGCGGCTTCATCACGAACGCGATCGTCGCGGTCATCCTCACCTTCATCGGCGATCGGCTCAGCCTCGACCTGTACCTGGTGGCCCTGATCAACTTCGGGTTCCGGATCTTCAACAACGTGGCGCTGATCCGGCGGCACTTCGTCTAGACAGGAGGACGAACGACCATCGTGGAGAGAGAAGCGGTCCTCGTCGCGATCGACGTCGGCACGTCCAAGGTCTGCACGCTGATCGGCGAGGTCAGCCGCGACGGCCGGATGACGATCATGGGCCACGGGACCGTCAACTCGTCCGGGCTGAAGAAGGGCGTCGTCGTCAACATCGACCAGACGGTCCGCTCGATCGCCGAGTCGGTCGAGCGCGCCGAGCGGCTGTCGGGCTGGAAGATCGACCGGGCGTTCGTGTCGGTCGGCGGGCAGCACGTCCAGAGCCTGAACTCGCCCGGCCAGGTCGCCGTCAGCGGACCCCGCAAGGAGGTCAGCCGCGAGGACGTCAACCGCGCGGTCGAGGTCGCCCGGGCGGTCTCGATCCCCTCGAACGAGGTCGTCCTCCACGTCGAGCGCCGCGGCTTCACCGTGGACGGCCAGGAGGGCGTGAAGGACCCGCTCGGGATGAGCGCGCTCCGCCTCGAGGTCGAGGTCCACATCGTCACCGGCTCCGCGACCGCGGTCCAGAACCTCTCGAAGTGCGTCAACGCGGCCGGCGTGAAGATCGACGAGCTCGTGTCCTCCGCGCTCGCCTCCGCCGACAGCGTCCTGAGCGAGACCGAGAAGGAGCTCGGCGTCGCGGTCGCCGACATCGGTGCCGGCACGATCGACCTCGCGATGTTCGCCGACGGCTCGCCGTTCCGGACCGTGGTCCTGCCGATCGGCGGGAACAACGTCACCAATGACGTCGCGCTCGGCCTGAAGACCAGCCTGCAGGTCGCCGAGGAGCTGAAGATCCAGCACGGGACCTGCAATCTCGACGCGCTCGGGGACGACGAGGAGATCACGGTCACGGTCCTGGGCGAGGACGCCGGCCGCACGATCCAGCGCCGTGAGGTCTGCGAGATCATCGAGGCCCGGATGCGCGAGACGTTCGAGCTGATCCGGGGGGAGATGGCCCGCGGCGGGGCGAACATGCTGCCGGCCGGGATCATCCTCACCGGCGGCGGGGCGCAGCTCGCGGGCACGGCAGAGCTCGGCCGGGAAGTCCTCGGGATCCCGGTCAGGATCGCCGCCCCGACGGGCATCGGCGGGCTCGTCGACACGATCCTCAACCCGGGCTACTCGACCGCGGTCGGGCTGCTGATCTGGGGCGCCTCGGCGATCGACGCCGACGAGCCGGCGCGCTACGAGTCGGCGCCCGCGGCGGGCGGTCTCGGCCGGCTCCGGGACGCCCTGCGCTCCATCTTCCCCTAGGCCGGGCCACCGGCCGATGCGCCACGTGCGGCTGTCCGTCCGCACCGGTTCCGAGCGCGGCTTCACCGATCTGACCGGCGCCTGCCGGCGGTTCGTCGCCGAGGAGGCGGCCGGCGGCGACGGGCTCCTCTCGGTCTTCGTGCCGCACGCGACCGCGAGCCTCGTGATCCTCGAGCTCGGCGCCGGGTCGGACGACGACGCGCTCGACGCCCTCGACCGGCTCCTGCCGCGGGACGACCGCTGGCGTCACCGCCACGGCTCGCCGGGCCACGGCGCCGATCACGTCGTACCGCTGCTGGCGAGCCCCTCGCTCACGGTGCCGGTCGTCGGGGGCGAGCTCGCCCTCGGGACGTGGCAGTCGATCGCGCTCCTGGACCCGAACCGCGACAACGCGGAGCGGACGGTCCTCCTGTCGTTTCTCGCCGGCTGAGCCGCCGTCGCGGCGGGGCTCCGCTGGTCCCTGCGCCGGTCGCGGGCGGGCCGCCCGTCAGTCGCGGCGGCGGCGCGGCCGGGGCAGGACGAACAGGATCGTGGCGAGCAGGCCGGTCGCGAACCCGACGATGAGGGCGGCCGCGTGGCGGTCGGTGGAGGCCGGCTCGAGCGTCGCGTCGGCCTCGGTCGGCGGCGGGGTGACGGCCGCCGGCGGCCGGACGGCGTCGGGCCTCGCGGTCGCGAGCGTGCCGCAGACCTCGCCGAGGACGGTTGTGGCCGCGACCAGGTCGAGGACCGCCGGATGGAGGCCGGGATCCCCGAGCGCCAGGTCGCGGGTCTCCGCGAGCGACACGCCGACGGTCCGGCTGCAGCGCGCGGCGAGGACCTGCATCGTCGCGTCGGGGGTGGTCCGGATCGTGATCCGGGCCGGTGTCGCCGCCGTGCCCCACGGCTGGACGTCGAGCCGGAACGAGCCGTCGCGGGCGGTCGCCACCTCGTAGCCGGCGAGCGCGCCGTCGGCGGACTGCTCCTCGGCGACGACCAGGTGGATGCCGGGGAGGGGCGAGCCGGCCGCGTCGCGCAGGCTTCCGCTCAGCGCGACGGTCGACGGCGAATCGACCGCGAGGGCGGTGGAGATCCCCGTCGTGCCGGCCACGCCGACCGCCAGCGCCAGGACCAGCCCCGAGGCGGTTGCCCGCGGCGCCCGTGCTCGAACTCCCAACGCGCGCTCTCCTCCGGGGCACCAGGCGGTGCGTCGGGGCACCAGGCGGTGCCGGCCGGCAGGCTCGCAGGCCGGCGGGCACGGTGTCCATCGGGTGAATGCCGTATTGGCGGAGCACAGGTTCCGCGCCGCAACGGGATCGCCGAGGCCGGGCAGCGAACCGGTGTCGCATCGTTCCGGGCCGGTGGTAGACTCGCGGCCACCGACGGACCCCCGAGGATCCCCCGGCGTCCGGCGACCATCCGCGCACCCAGTCGACGGTCGTCGCCGAGCGGCCCGGCCGTCACCACCGAGCACCTGTCGAGCCCCGGAGGAAGGCGATGCCGATGCGGTCCGATTCCGAGAACTTCGCGCTGATCCGCGTCATCGGCGTCGGCGGCGGCGGAAGCAATGCCGTCAACCGGATGATCCGGGCCGAGATGATGGGCGTGGAGTTCATCTCCTGCAACACGGATGCACAGGCGCTCCTCCAGTCCGACGCGCCGCACAAGATCCGGATCGGCGACAAGATCACGCGCGGCCTCGGGGCCGGCGGCGACAGCACGATCGGTGCCCGGGCGGCGGAGGAGGACTCCGAGAAGATCGCCCAGGCGATCGCCGACTCGGACATGGTCTTCATCACCGCCGGGCTCGGCGGCGGCACCGGCTCCGGGGCCGCTCCGATCGTCGCCCAGCTGGCCAAGGAGGCCGGCGCGCTGACCATCGGCGTCGTGACGAAGCCGTTCGCGTTCGAGGGCGCCAAGCGCAAGCTCGTCGCCGAGAAGGCGGCCGAGGACCTCAAGGCCCAGGTCGACACGCTGATCACGATCCCGAACGACCGTCTGAAGGACGTCGTCCAGAAGAACACCTCGATCATCGACGCCTTCCGCGTCGTCGACGACGTCCTCCGCCAGGGCGTCCAGGGGATCAGCGACATCATCACGATGCCGGGCCTGATCAACCTCGACTTCGCGGACGTCCGGGCGATCATGAAGGACGCCGGGTCGGCCCTGATGGGGATCGGCCGGGCGGCTGGCGAGAACCGGGCCGTCGAGGCCGCGCGGCAGGCGATCGCCAGCCCGCTCCTCGAGGTCAACATCACGGGGGCCCAGGGCATCCTCTTCAACATCACCGGCTCCTCGAACCTCAGCCTGTTCGAGGTCACCGAGGCCGCGGAGGAGATTCGCGCGGCGGCCGATCCGGAGGCGAACATCATCTTCGGGACGAGCTTCAACGAGCGGCTCGGCGAAGAGGTGATGATCACCGTCATCGCGACGGGCTTCGACGGCAACCGCAAGCGCGACACCGTCCGCCACGCCCAGGCAGCCCAGCCGGCCGGCGCCGAGGCGTCGATCCGGGCGCCGCGCGAGCGAGACTTCCTCGAGGAGCTCGAGCGCCAGCGCCAGGAGACCGGCAACGGCTCGCTGGACAACCAGAACGACCAGGCCGCCGCGGCCGTGATGACCCCGTCGCGGGTCGAGCGGACGGTCGGCGAGCCGGCACCGGCCAAGCGGACGACCGCCTACGACGCGGACGACCTGGAGATCCCCAGCTTCCTCCGCCGCAAATAGGCTCGCGGCGGCGTCGTGACCGCCGATCCAATCGAGATCGAAGATCTCCGGGCCGCGCGTGAGCGCGTCCTCGGGCGGATCGCGGACGCCTGCGCCCGGGCCGGCCGCGATCCCGCTGGCGTCACCCTCGTCGCCGTCAGCAAGACCGTGGCGGTCGAGCGTGTCCGGGCCGCGGTCGCGGCCGGCCTGACGGTCCTCGGCGAAAACCGGGTCCAGGAGGGCGAGGACAAGGCGGCCGCGGTGACCGGCGCGACGTGGCACCTGGTCGGGCCGCTCCAGTCGAACAAGGCGAAGCGCGCGCTCACCGCCTTCGACGTGATCCAGACGGTCGACTCCGTGGCCCTCGCCGAGCGGCTCGACCGGCTCGCGGCCGAGGTGCGCCCCGGCGCGCGCGTCCCGGTCCTGCTCCAGGTCAACGTGGACCGCGACCCGGCCAAGGCCGGCTTCGATCCGGAGGGGCTCGCAGGGACGGCCGGGGCGCTCGGCGGTCTCCCGCGCCTCGACGTTCGCGGGCTGATGACGGTGGGCCGCATCGTCGACCGACCCGAGGACGCGCGGCCGACCTTCGCGGCCCTGCGTGCCCTGTCGGAGGGGCTGCGGGCCGAGTGGCTCGGCCTGGGGCCGGAGCTGTCGATGGGGATGACGGACGACTTCGCGATCGCGGTCGAGGAAGGCGCCACGATCGTGCGGGTCGGCCGGGCCCTGTTCGGCGAGCGATCGCCGGCCGCCCACGCCTGACCCCGCGAACGGGCCCGATCCGGAGCGATGAGCCGCCGCCGGCGCCGGACCGCCCCGCCGGAGCGGCGGGGGATCGCTGCTAGACTCGGACCGTGGGCTTCTTCCTCGGCAACCTGATCGAGCTCGCGCTGCTGGCGCTGACGCTCCTCGTGCTCGGCCGGGTCCTGCTGTCGTGGGTCGACCCTCGCGGCCGCTCGTCGCTCGCGATCTTCGTCTTCCGGACGACCGAGCCGATCCTCGGGCCGGTCCGTCGTGCCCTCCCGTCGACGGGCGCGATCGACCTCTCGCCGATGATCGTCCTGATCGCCCTGGCCGTCCTCCTGCGACTGACCTGAGTCCTGGCTGGCCCCGACGTCCGTTTCGCCGTCCGACTGACACCCCGATCGGGTCCCGACCGCGTCGAAGGCGTAGTGGATGGCGTCCTCCGGGCGCACGTCGCGGCACCGGCGGTGGGCGGGGCGGCGAACCAGTCGCTCCTGAAGCTCCTCGCCGACGAGCTGGAGGTGCCGCGGCGGGACGTCCGGATCGTCGCCGGCGCGACCGGGCGCCAGAAGCTGGTCGTCGTGACGGGCGTCGACGCCGAGGTCGTCGTTGCCCGCTGGCCGGGCCTCCGCGTATGATCCCGACCTCGGGCCGACGGCTCGCGGAGCTTCGCCTCGGACCTC
>DATBPR010000173.1:0-7181 GCA_036561285.1 Candidatus Limnocylindrales bacterium
GGGCGGTCCGTGGCGACATCCACGAGATCGGGTCGAAGTCGTCGACCTGGGCGGCGACCTGGCTCCGGAAGGGCGAGGGGTCGAACCGGTCGATCCGCTTGACCGGCGATCGGCCGGCCCGGAGCCCGGCCCGGAAGGCGTCGACGCCGGTGCCGATCGCGGTGATCACGCCGATCCCGGTGATCCAGACGTCGCGCCGGTCGCTCATGTCGATGGCTTCGTCGAATCGGGCCCGGCGGACGTCCCGGCGTCGGACGCGAGCGCCTCCGCGAGGGCGCCGAACGTGGCCAGCGTCCGGCCGGCGATCGGCCGCGTGAACAGCCGGTCGATGAGCCAGGCCCAGCCGGGCACCCGTGGCGCGAAGGCGTGGTCGATCTCGACGCGGCTCCGGCGACCCGGGCGATCCTCGATCCGCCACGTGACGTCCATCCCGTTCGTCGCCCCGCCGCGATGGCGGAACCGGAGGCGCCGCCCGTCCGGCTCGGACCACGTCAGAGACTGCCAGGCGACCGGCAGCCCGAGCCCGAGCACCGGCACGAGCTGGCGGCGCGCGACGAAGCGGACAGCGAGGCGGCCATCGGCGTCCGGCGAGGCGAGCCGGGTCGCGGCGACGTAATGGGGGAGCAGCCGCGGCCAGCGCTCGACGTCGCGCGCCAGCCGGAAGACGTCGTCGGCTGGCGCCGCGACGTCGATCCCGATCGTGCTGTTCACGCGGGCGCCCGGTCCGCGAGACGGGCGAACGCGAGGTCGATCCCGAACCGGCCCACCTCGACGAGCCGGACGTCGGCCAGGTCTTCCTGGGACATCCAGCGGGCCGTGTCCGTCGTGCCGTCAAGCTCGTCGCGCAGGGCGCCGCCGACGATCCGGACGTGGTACAGCACCCCGACGAAATGGAGGTCGCGACCCTCCGCGGCGGCCGACTGGCGATAGACATGCGAGAAGACGCCGGCCACCGACTCGATCTCGCCGAGATAGCCCGTCTCCTCCTCGAGCTCGCGGAGGACGGCGTGATCCGGATGCTCGCCGAACTCAATGCCGCCACCGGGCAGCGTCCAGGCGCCGACGTCGACCTCGAGCACCGACAGCCGGGCAAGGAGGATCCGGCCCGCGTCATCCGTGCACAGCGCGTAGCCGCCGAGGCGGGTCCGGCCCGGCGGCGCGGGCTCCGGGACCTGGCCGGTCTCGGTCACGGCCGGAGCAGCCCGGCCAGGAAGCGCGGGTCGAGGGCGGTCGAGGCGGGCACGAGATCGCCGATCACGAGGCCCATCGTCTCACGGACCGCCGGTCGGTCGGCGAGGCGGCGGGCGGCATAGTCGAACAGGGGCGGGACCTCGAGGAACGCCTGGATGAGGAGGCTGACCGCGTCCTTGGCCCGCGTCAGCCGGGCGAGCCTCCGGTCGTAGCGGGCGAGGGCGCCGGCATCTCCGGCGAGGTGGCGCTCGATCGCAGCCGCCGCCAGCTCGGCGGACCGGAGGGCTCGATGCAGGCCCTCGCCGGTGAAGGGGTCCAGGAACCCCGCGGCGTCGCCGACGAGCAGCCAGCCGTCGCCCGAGCGCGCGGAGACCCGGCTCCCGACCGGTGCCGCGCCCTCCAGCCCATCGCAGATCCGTGGCGACGCCCACGGCACCGGGTCGTCATCGGCGGGCGGAACCGCGGCCATCACGGCGGATGCGACCGCGGCCGCACCGTCGTGACGGAGCCGTTCACGCCAGCGACGGCTCGCCAGCACGATCCCGACGTTCACCCGGCGCCCGGGGACGGGCGCGAGGCCGACGTAGCCACCGTCGAACGTGATCATCCGCGCGTCCCGGACCTGATCCGGCGCCGGATCGGCGACGTGGAACGTCAGCGCGGGGCGATCGCCGAGCGGCGGCCGCCGGACGACACCCGCGTCCCGGGCCACGACCGATCGCAGCCCGTCCGCCCCGACGATCAGGCGCGCCTCGACCTCGGTGCCGTCGGCCAGCTGCGCACGACCGTCGCGGACCGCGCGCACGCCGACGCCCACGCGAACCTCCGCGCCGGCGGCCCGGACCCGCTCGACGAGCAGCGGATCGAGCGCGGACCGGTCGAGGCCGACTGCCGCGCGGGCGAGCGATCCGTCGTCGCCGTAGGTCAGGCGGAACCGCGTCCCGGACGCCGTCTCGACGCGCATCGCGGGGATGCGTCGCGCCACCCGCCCGAGATCGGCTTCGCCCAGCCCGACGCGGCGGAGCGCGGCGACCGTCGCCGGGGAGGTGAAGACGCCGCATGCGCGCCAGCGCCAGGCCGGGGATCGCTCGACGACGAGCACGTCCCGGCCGCGTCTCGCGAGGCCGATCGCCGTCGCCGCACCGGCGGGCCCGCCCCCCACGACCAGCACCTCCCGCCGCTCCATCGCGGCAGCGTAGCGGCTCGTCAGGGTTGGCCCGCGACCGCTCGCCCGCAACTCAGCGGGCGGCGATCGCGATCCGGTGGCCCGCGAGCCCGGCGACCGTCACGACCGGCTCCAGGCCGGCGGCCGCGACGAGATCGAGCAGCTCCGGCCGCGTGTACGCGCGACGCACGGAGAGCGGGCCGTCGTGGCGGGTGAAGCGGCTCGTCGCGGTCGCGTGGATGAGCAGCCATGCGCCGAGCCAGTTGAGCCGGCCGCGGACGAGATCGTTCACGACGATCCCGCACCGCGCGACTCGCCGCAGCTCCCGCAAGAAGGCGACCGCGTCGTCCGGATCCAGGTGGTGCACGACCATCGAGGAATGGGCGACGTCGAAGGCGCCGTCGGCGAAGGGCAATCCTCGACCGTCTGCCTTCGCGAGCTCCAGGCCCGGCGTCGAGGCCAGCGCCGGCCGGGCGAGCCGGGCCGCGGCGAGGACCTCATCGCGGCTGTCCGTCGCGGTCACGATGAGGTTTCGGCCCTCGCTCCGAGCGGCTGCGATGAGGGTCATCGGGATGTCGGCAGCGCCCGTGCCGACGTCGACGATGGTGGTAGCCGCATCGCCGTCGCCATCGAGCGCCGCGATCGCGCGCTGGCTCAGCCGCGTCCCGCCGGTGAGCCGGTTCAGGCGCGCGAGATCCCGCAGGTTGCCGACGAGCGCCCGCTCGTCGTCGAGGGCTCCGTCGAGGAGCTCCGGAACGCCCGTCAGCCGATCCACGCCGCGAGCGTAGCCGGTCGCCGGGGCCGCGCCTTCGCCGATTAGGCTGTGCCCATGGCCGAGACCGGACGCAGGGTCGTCGTCGCCGGCGAGAGCCTGATCGACCGGCTCGTCCGGCCGGATGGCGGCGTCGAGGACGTCGTCGGCGGTGGCCCGTTCACGACCGCCCGAGCGCTGGCCCGTCTCGGCCTGCCGGTGTCGTTCGTGGGTGGGCTGTCGACCGACGCGTCCGGGGCTCGGTTGCGCGCCGCCCTGGCGGCGGACGGCGTGGACCTCTCTCTCGCGGTCACGACCGAAGCGCCGACGCTCCTCGCGATCGCGGCGCTCGACGCGGCCGGCGTCGCGAGCTACCGGTTCGAGCCGGCCGGATCGGCGGCGGCGAGCCTCCGGCCGGCCGATCTCGCCCGGGGCCTGCCGCCGGACACCGCCGTCCTCCATGTCGGCACGCTCGGGCTCGTCCTCGAGCCGGTCGCGGAGGTGATCGCGGGCCTGATCTCGACCGCGCTGCCCGACGTCCTCGTCGTCGTCGACCCGAACCTCCGGCCGTCGGCGATCGAGGACGCCGCCGTCTATCGGGAGCGCCTGGCGAAGGTGATCGGTCGTGCCGACGTCGTCCGGGCGAGCCACGACGACCTCGCCTGGCTCGCGCCGGACCGCTCGATCGAGGACACCGCGATGCGGATCGTCGGCGCCGGTCCGTCGCTGCTGCTGCTGACCGAGGGTGCCGGACCGGTGCGGATCGTGACCGGTCATGGCGTCCGGGTGGTACCCGTCCCGGCCGTTCGCGTCGTCGACACGGTCGGGGCCGGCGACGCGTTCGGGGCCGGCTTCCTCGCGGCCTGGCTCGGCGGCAGCCGGGACCGCGGCGCGCTCAGGGACATCGATGCCGTCGAGACCGCCGTCCGGTTCGCGATCCGGGTCGCGTCCTGGACCGTCGGTCGACCAGGTGCGGCGCTCCCGACCCGTGCGGACCTGGGACTGCCGAATTTGTCCGGGCTCGACTGAGCGACGGGCATAATGGTCGCGATGGCCACGAAGACCCCGGCCGATCCCGCCGCGACGAACGGCAAGACGTCGGCCGTCTCCCGCGTCGAGCACGCCCCGTCCAGCTGGGGGCTCGGTGACGGCGCCGCGATCCCGTGGGAGTACGCGCCCGCGCCGGAGTCGCGCGACATCGTCACGATCAAGGACCGCTACGGCCTGTTCATCGGCGGCAAGGACGTCGCCGCATCGGACGGCAGGACGTTCACGACGGTCAACCCCGCGACGGAGGAGCCGCTTGCGGAGGTCGCTCGCGCGACGGCAGCCGACATGGATCGGGCGGTCCGGGCCGCGCGGTCCGCGTTCCGCCGGTCGTGGAGCACCCTGACGGGCAAGGAGCGGGCGAAGTACCTCTTCCGGATCGCCCGCGTCCTCCAGGAGCGGTCGCGCGAGTTCGCGGTCCTCGAATCGATGGACTCCGGCAAGCCGATCAAGGAGTCGCGCGACGTCGACGTGCCGCTCGCCGCGGCGCATTTCTGGTACTACGCCGGCTGGGCCGACAAGCTCGAGTACGCCTTCCCGGGTCGCGTCGCGAAGCCGCTCGGGGTCGCGGCCCAGATCATCCCGTGGAACTTCCCGCTGCTGATGCTGGCCTGGAAGATCGCGCCGGCCCTCGCCGCGGGCAATACCGTCGTCCTGAAGCCCGCCTCGACGACGCCCCTCAGCGCCCTCCTGTTCGCCGAGGTCTGCCGCCAGGCGGACCTCCCGCCCGGCGTCGTGAACATCGTTCCGGGCCCGGGCGCGATCGGGATGGCGCTGGTCACCCATCCGGGCGTGGACAAGGTCGCGTTCACCGGCTCGACCGAGATCGGCCGGAAGATCTTCGCCGGCGTCGCCGGGACGGACAAGGCGCTCACGCTCGAGCTCGGCGGCAAGGCTGCCAACATCGTCTTCGACGACGCCCCGCTCGACCAGGCCGTCGAGGGGATCGTCAACGGCATCTACTTCAACCAGGGCGAGGTCTGCTGCGCCGGGTCGCGGCTGCTCGCCCAGGAGTCGATCGTCGAGCCGCTGATCGAGAAGCTGAAGGACCGGCTGTCGACCCTCCGGGTCGGCGATCCGCTCGACAAGAACACCGACGTCGGCGCGATCAACTCGAAGGCCCAGCTCGAGAAGATCACGGAGCTCGTGGCGGCAGGCCGCGCCGAGGGCGCGGAGATGTACCAGCCGGCCTGCGACCTGCCGGAACGCGGGTACTTCTTCCGCCCGACGCTGTTCACGAACGTCGCGCAGTCGCATCGCATCGCGCGCGAGGAGATCTTCGGGCCGGTCCTGTCCGTGCTGACGTTCCGGACGCCGGAGGAGGCGGTCGAGAAGGCGAACAACACGCCCTACGGCCTTTCCGCCGGGATCTGGACCGACAAGGGCTCGCGGATCCTCCACATGGTCCAGCGGATGAAGGCCGGCGTGGTCTGGGCGAACACGTTCAACCGGTTCGACCCGACCTCGCCGTTCGGCGGCTACAAGGAGTCCGGGTTCGGTCGCGAGGGCGGCATGCACGGCCTCCACGCCTACGTCCGGCTCGAGGACCGGTAGGCGCCGTGGCAGGGCAGCCCGGGCGGATCGACGTCCGCAAGACCTACAAGATCTACATCGGTGGGGCGTTTCCGCGCTCCGAGAGCGGGCGGTCGTACGTGGTGTCCGCGGCGAACGGCGGGCCCATCGCCAATGCGGTCCGGGCGTCGCGGAAGGATCTTCGCGAGGCGGTCCGGGCGGCCCGGAAGGCGTCCCAGCCATGGGCCGACAAGACCGCGATGAACCGCGGCCAGGTCCTCTACCGGGTGGCCGAGCTGATGGAAGGCCGGCGCGACCAGTTCGTCGACGAGGTCGCCGTGGCCGAGGGGCTGCGCGGCGGCAGGGCCGAGGCGGTCGTCGACCGGGCGATCGACCGGTGGGTCTGGTACGCCGGCTGGGCCGACAAGATCAGCCAGGTGCTCGGCTCGGCGAACCCGGTGGCGGCGCCGTACTTCAACTTCACCATCCCCGAGCCGACCGGCGTCGTCGGGATCGTCGCGCCGGAGACGTCGTCGCTGCTGGGGCTCGTCTCCCGGCTCGCACCGCCGCTGGTCGCTGGCAATGCCGTCGTCGTCCTCGCCTCCGAGACGCGGCCGCTGCCCGCGGTCACCCTGTCGGAGGTGCTGGCCACGTCCGACGTGCCCGGCGGCGTCGTCAACCTGCTGACCGGGCTCAAGAAGGAGCTGATCCCCGTTCTCGCCGCGCACGTCGACGTCGACTCGCTCGACGTCTGGGGGGTTCCGCCCGACATGCGGACCGAGGTCGAGATGCTGGCGTCCGAGGACATCAAGCGGATCGCCCGGCGGCCGGCGGGCGTCACCGACGCGAAGTTCGACTGGCTGGACGACCGAGCCGCCGAACGCCCCGAGTGGATCGCCTCCTGGCTCGAGATGAAGACCGTCTGGCACCCGATCGGGACCTGAGGCGCCGATCGCCCATCCGTGGTCGCCGCCCGGCCCGCCCCCTCCGGCCCGCGCGACCTCCCGCCCGGCCAGCGCGACCTCCCGCCAGAAGCGCCGATCCGGGGTGATTTCGCTCAAGCAGAACGATCGTTTCGCGTCGCGTCGGGGCTCGATCCAACCCGGGGAACGATCGTTCCGCATGGCCGCAACGACTGGGCCTGGGGCGCCGGCGGCGACCGTTGACGGCGGCTGCTCGACGGCGGGCGAGCCGCATCATTGTTCAGTATTGACTGAAACTTCGGAACGATCTAGCATCACCGGGTGACCGCCGCCACCCTGACGCCCGCCCAGAGCCGCTTCATCGAGGAGATGGGGCAGTTCCTCGGCGGCTACGGGATGACGCCGATGGCGGGCCGGATGTGGGGCTGGCTGCTCCTGTGCGACCCGCCGGAACAGACCGCCGCGCAGATCGCGGAGGCCCTCCAGGCCAGCCGCGGCGCCGTCAGCGGTGCGGCCCGGATCCTGACGACGGCCGGGTTCATCCGGCGGACGACCCGCCGCGGCGACCGGCGCGAGTACTTCAGCTCGCCGC
>DATBPR010000174.1:0-7523 GCA_036561285.1 Candidatus Limnocylindrales bacterium
CCGTTCGCTCGTATCCCTCTCGACGGACCGAATTCGTCAGGTGCCCACCCAGGGAGCATTGGACGACGTTCCGGAGGTCGCCTGAGCCATCCGGGCCACGGAGTTAGCCCGTTGAGGCTAACTCGACGCCCGCGGCAGCCAGATCCGGTGCCCGGCCCTCGCCGAACGCTCTCCCCTGGGCATCTGGCAGAAACCGATACGCCGGGCGGCGAGTGGGGCGAGGCCGGGAGAGCGCCCGCGTAGGGCCCGCGGCCGGCGGCACGTCGCCCGCGGCCGCCGGCGGCCTCAGCCCGCCCCGATGACCGACTCCGCCTGGCTCCCCTCGCCGTCGACCTGGCTCGCCTCAGCCTCGGCTCGGGTCGCCGAGCCGGACCGGAGCCCGAAGAAGCACACGGCGGACCCGGCAGCCATCAGGCCGGCCGAAACCAACGCCGCGAGATGGAACGCGCTGACCGACGCTTCCTTGGCCGCCGCGGCGACCTGATCGGACGTCCCGGGCGGCACCGGGTTCAGCGGCACGATCGCGGCCCGGACGGCCGGATCGGTCGTGTCGAGGCCCGGCACCATCGATCCGAGGACGTTGTAGAACGCCGCCGTGATCGCGATGAAGATGACCGCGCCGATCAGCGGCTGGCCGACCCGCGACAGGGCGTTGTTGATCGCCGACCCGAGCCCGGAGTTCCGTGCCGGGATCGAGTTCATCAGCGTGCTCGTGAGCGGGGCCACGACCATCGCCATTCCGAGCCCGAAGGCGATGTTCGCCGGCAGCACGTCGACGATCGCGTCGAGCGGCGGGATCAGGGTCGAGGGATTGCCGAGCTCCGCCTGCCACGGCTCGGACGACGCCGGGATCCGGGCGAGCCAGAGCTGGCCGGCCGCCACGATCAGCGGCCCGGTGACCAGGAAGATCCGCGACCCGAACCGGCCGGTGAGCGTCCCGATCCGGGCCGACAGCGTCGCCAGCAGGATCCCCGCCGGGATGCCGATGATCGCCGCGCCCGTCGCCGTATAGCCGAGGGTCCCCTGGTAGAGCAGCGCCGTGTAGGTGAACGAGACGTAGAGCGCGCCGTAGATCAGGAACGTGGCGAGGTTGATCGAGGCGAACTCGCGGTTCCGGAACAGCGAGAGCGGCACGAGCGGGTGCGGCGTGATCGCCATCAGGATCGGGAAGAGGACGAGGCAGACCGCGCCGACCACCAGCGAGACCCAGGCGACCGGGTCCGACCAGTGGGTCTCCTGGCCGTGGATGGCCCCGAAGGCCAGCCCGCCGACCGCGAGCGCGCCGACGATCGAGCCGAGCCAGTCGAAGTGGCCGCTCGCGTCGGGATCGCGCGATTCCTCGACGTGGCGGATCGCCGCGAACAGGGCGATCAGGACGAGGGGCACGTTGATCAGGAACGCCAGCCGCCAGGTGAGGTTGTCGACGAGGAGGCCGCCGATGATCGGGCCGAGGAGGGTGAGGGCGGACGTGGACGCGGCCCACAGCCCGAACGCCCGGGCCCGGCCCGCCCCGGTGAACGCGGCAGTGATGATGGCCAGCGACCCGGGAACGAGCAGCGCGCCGGCGGCTCCCTGGAAGAGGCGCGCCACGATCATGAACTCGAGGGTCGGGGCCAGCCCGCACAGCACCGAGATCACGCCGAACGAAGTCAGGCCGATGACGAAGATCCGCCGCCGGCCGTAGCGGTCGGCGAGGGCGCCCGCGATGATCAGCAGCGCCGCCAGGACGGCCAGGTAGCCGCTGCCGATGTAGGCCTGTCCCTCGAGGATGCCGATCGACGTCAGCCGCGGCAGCTCCTCGCCCATCCGTTTCAGGGCGAGGTTCACGATCGTGCTGTCGAGGAAGACGATGCCGGACGCCACGATGGCGGCAAGCAGCGTCCAGCGCTGGGCCCGGGTCATGTGCCCGGCAGTGTCGCACAGGCACGGATATGCTCCGATCCATGCCGGGACCGGGTCCGATCGCGCTCGTCGGGTCCGGCGAGTTCCTGCCCGCGATGGCGGAGATCGACGCGGCCCTGCTGGCCGCGAGCGGCCGCTCGACGCCGCGCGTCGCGATCCTCCCGACGGCGTCCTGGCCGGACGGCGAGGAGGTCTTCCGACGCTGGGCCGACATGGGAGCCGCCCACTTCACCGCGCTCGGCGCGGAGGTGGAGCCGGTGCTGGTCCGTGACCGCTTCGACGCCGACGACGATGCCCCGGCCCAGGCGATCGGCGAGGCCGACCTCGTCTACCTGTCGGGCGGCAAGCCCGGTCACCTGACCGACAGCCTCCTCGGGACGCGCGTCGGCGACGCGATCATCGCCGCCCATGAGCGAGGGGCGGCCCTTGCGGGTTGCTCGGCCGGGGCGATGATCCTCGCCGGCCGCCACTTCGACTTCCGGATCCGGCGGGTGCCGTTCCCGCTGCGTTGGCAGGACAGCCTGGCGCTCGTGCCGAAGGCCACGGTGATCCCGCACTACGACGCATGGCCGGAGGCCCTGTCCGCCGCCTTCGTTCTCCAGTCGCCGCGGGATCTCGTGACCCTCGGGATCGACGAGGACACTGCGGCCGTCGGGCGCGACGGGTCCTGGCAGGTCCAGGGAGCCGGCCGGGTGACGGTCTGGCGCGGCCGCCACCGCGAGCGGTTCCGCCGCGGCGACGTCTTCCGGATCTGAAGCCAGGTCCCCGGTACGGCCGAACGCCCCGGCCTGGGGGACCGGGGCGCTCGATCGGCTGTGGCTGCGGGAACGTGGGTCTGGGCCGCCACGCTCGACCGCGGAGAGGTCGGTGGAGCCGGCAGGTCAGTCGGGCTTCACCTGGCGGAAGCAATCGGAGCAGTAGACGGGCCGGTCCATCCGTGGCTTGAACGGGACCTGGGCCTGGTTTCCGCAGGACGAGCAGATCACGGCGAAGTACTCACGGGCGATCCGATCATCGCCCCGCTCGTAGCCGCGCGGTCCACCGATGTCCCGAACGTCGTAACCGGCCTCCCGACCGGCCCGGCGGCTGGCGCGACAGCTCGCGCACCGCTTGGGGTCGGACGCGAACCCCTTCTGTGCGTAGTACTCCTGGTCGGCCGCCGAGTGGATGAACTCCACGCCGCAGTCGACACAGTTCAACTGTCGATCCGCGTAGGTCACGAAACCTTCCTCTCCTCTGTGCGCGCCTGTCCCTTCGCGCCCTGATGAAGGCGGCCACAACGGCGGATGGGATGGGTGCGTCGGGTCGGAAGCCGGCGCCGCGGTATCCAGGTGCCGTTATGGAGTCCCTGTGTCGGGCGCTCGGGTTGATGACGACGGGACCATACACCGGTCCCGGAATCGAGGCCTTGCACGCTCAGGGCGGGTGGTGCGTCCCGTCCACGGGATTCACCTTGCAAGTGGCTTGCAGCGACGCGTGTTGTCGGCACGGATCACGCGGGCTGTCGCCGGATTCGTGCCATCCGACCTGTCACAATGACGACCCAGAGTCGGGATCGGCGAGCGAGGGCCAGGGGGCGCCTCGCTCGCACCAAGTCATCGAGGCGTGCCGCGCGGGGCGTCCGGTGCAGCCCGCCTCGCCGTCCGGGGGGACGGAACAGGAGGCCGCCCGACCGGATGCTTCGACTGCTCCACACCGCCGACGTCCACCTCGGCGCCCGTCACGCCGACCTGGGCGAGCAGGCGGCCGCTCAGCGCGAGCGGCAGTTCGCCGCATTCCGCGCGACGGTCGACGTCGCGATCGCGGAGCGGGTCGACGTCTTCCTCATCGCCGGCGACCTGTTCGACTCGAACACCCAGCCGCGGCGGTCGGTCGAGCGCGTCGCCGCCGAGCTCCGCCGCCTCGTCGCGGCGAAGATCCGGACCGTGATCATCCCGGGTACCCACGACGTCTACGACCGCTCGTCGCTGTACCGGGTCCACGACCTGCCGGCCCTGGCCGGCTCGACGCCGGACGACGATCTCGTCAGCGTGCTGACGCCGGACCACCCGTCCGTCCATCTCGCGGCCTGCGACGTCGACGTCCACGGCGCGGTGTTCGCCACGAAGCGCGCCCCGACGAGCCCCTTCGCCGCGATCCACGTGAACCGCGAGGACCCGGCCGCGGCGACGTGGCAGGTCGGGATGATCCACGGCGCCCTCGCGATCCCCGACCGGACGGATGGCGACGAGGTCGTCTTCACCCGCGAGGAGATCGCCGCCAGCGGCCTCGACTACCTCGCCCTGGGACACTGGCACTCGTACCAGCAGGGCGTCGCCGGCGGGACGACGTACGCCTACTCCGGCGCCCCGGAGCCGGTCGCGATCAGCCAGGACGGCGCGGGCAACGTCGTCCTCGTCGAGCTCGAGACGACGCCGACCGGCCGATCTGTCACGGCGACGCCGCGGACCGTCGGCAAGACCCGGTTCCAGAAGCTCGACCTCGACGCGGCCGGGCTCGCCGACCAGCCGGCGCTGGTGGCCCAGCTCTCGGCCCTGGCCGACCCCGACCTCGTGCTCGACGTCCGGCTGACGGGCGTCCGCCCGGACGAGCTGGACCTGGACCTCGAGGAGGTCGAGAGCCAGGTCAAGGGCTCCTTCCTCCGGGTCCGCCTCCGCGACGTGTCGCAGCCGGCGCTCACGAGCGGCGTCCTTCCGTCCGCCGACACGATCCCCGGGGCGTTCATCCGGAACGTCGAGGGCCGGATCGCCGAGCTGGAGGCGGCCGGCGGAGCAGACGACGACGAGGCGGCGGCCGAGCTGCGCGACGTCCTGCGCCTCGGCCGGCTGCTCCTCGCGGGACACGAGGTGACCCTGTGAGGATCACCCGGCTCGCGCTTCACGACTTCCGGCGCTACCGCGAGCTCGAGATCCCGCTCTCGCCCGGGCTGACGATCGTCCACGGCCCGAACGAAGCCGGCAAGACGACGATCCAGCGGGCGATCGAGCTCGCCCTGACACGGAAGGTGACCAGTGGCGGAGCCGACATGGACGCGCTCCGCCCGTGGGATGCCTCCGAGGACGCCCGGCCGGTCGTCGCGATCGACTTCGAGATCGAGGACGACGATCGAGGCGTGCGGCAGGGGACGCTCGAGAAGGCCTTCCGCGGGCCGCGGGGGACCGTCCGCCTCGAAGTCGACGGCGAGACGATCACGGACCCGACGCTTGCCGACCAGGCGTTGGCCGAGCTGACCGGCATCCCCAGCGAGGCCTTCTTCCGCTCGACCGCGAGCATCCGCCACCAGGAGCTGGCGGACCTCGATCGGGACGAGGCCGCGCTCCACGACCGGCTCCAGGCGTCGATCAGCGGCGCCGATCGGGGAACCTCGCGGGCCAAGCGGACCCTCGAGAAGGCCCTCTACGGGCTGAACACGAAGGGCGAGAAGAACCCGGGTCGCCTGAAGGTCGCGACCGAAGCCGTCGATGGGGCCGAGGCCGCCGTGAACCAGGGCGAGCTCGCCCTCGCCCAGCTCGAGCGCGACCGCGACACCCTCGCCGGGTCCCGCGAGCGACGGACCGAGACGGAGTCGAGCCTCGTCGAGCGTCGTTCGCTGCTCGAGCAGGCACGGCTCGCGGAGCGGCTGTCCGCGGAACGGGCGAACTCGCAGGAGCGGTTCGAGCGCTACCGCCAGGCGGTCACGGTCGCCGAGGACCTGGCGGGTCTCCGGACGACCCACCCCTCGACGAACCCGCTGCCCGTCCTCGAGCAGGTCGTCAACCGGCTGCGGATCCTCGACGCGAAGGTCACGGATCTGAGGGCGGCCCTGGCCGGCGAGATCGAGGTCTCCTTCGAGGTTCCACCACCACCGTCCTGGCAGCCCGTCCGTCGAGCCGGGATCCTGCTCCTCGTCCTCGGGCTCCTCGTCGCCGGTGGGTCGTTCGCCCTCGCCACGGCCGGCGTGGTGGACCTCGGGCCGCTGCCGATCCTGATCGGCGTCATCGTCGCGGTGATCGGCGTCGTCCTCGCCTTCGTCGCCACGTGGCTCCGCCGGGGAGACACGGTCCAGCAACAGCTCCGCGACGTCGAGATCGACCGGCGGCTGCGGGGCCGCTCCGAGATGGAGGCCGAGCTCGCCCAGGCCGAGGCGGACACGGCCCAGCAGCTCGCCGGGCTGCAGCTGCCGGACCTCGCCGCCGCCGAGACGCTTCTCGGGGCCGAGAAGGACCATGTCAGCCGGATCGACCGCCTCACCGCCCAGCTCGACGGGCTCGTCGGCAAGGAGCCGGCCGAGACGCTGCCGGCGCTGCGCGACGGGGCCGCCCTCGAGATCGAGCAGAAGACCGGCGCGCTCGAGGCGCTCGGCCCGATCGCCAAGGAGCCGAGGGCCCGGGAGCGGCTGGAGGTCGAGGTCCGCGACCTGGAGACCGCCCTCGAGGCGGCCCGGGACCAGGAGGCCGACGCCCGCGCCCGCGTCGATTCGAACACGGTGGACGCGGAACAGGTCGCCGGTCACGCCGAGCGGCTCGTCGCCTGGCGCGAGGAGCTCGCCGCGCTCCAGCGCCGGAGCCGCGTCTACGAGCGGACGCTCCGCGAGATCGAGGCCGCCGAGCAGGCGACGATGCAGACCGCGACTCGCTTCCTCGAGCAGCGCATGGTCCACGACATCCAGCGGATCACGGACGGCCGCTACCGGACCGTGGCGGTGGACGAGAGCACGCTCGGGATCCGGCTCCGTGCTCCGGAGAAGGGCGACTGGGTCGACGTCCGGTCGCTCAGCCAGGGCACCCTGGACCTCGTCTACCTCTCGGCTCGCCTCGAGCTGGTCCGGCTCGTGACCGGCGATCGTCGCCCGCCGCTCGTCTTCGACGACCCGTTCGTCACCCTCGACGAGGCCCGGGCGACCCGGGCGCTCGAGCTGCTTCGCGAGATGTCGCGGGACTTCCAGGTCATCTACCTGACGACGTCGAGCCGCTACCACCATGCGGCCGATGCGGTCGTCGCGCTGGAGGGGCCGACGGCGGTCGACGACGGCACCGACGATCCGCGGCCCGAACCGGCCCCGGCCGGAGTCGCTTCTGCCTGACGCGACCGGCGGGCTCGCGGTCGTCATCCTCGGCCTCGGGTCCGCGATCTCCTGGGGGGCGAGCGACTTCGGCGGCGGCTGGACCGGGCGCCGGGCGCCGGTCTACGGCGTGGCGCTCGTCGTGGACGGGATCGGCGTGCTGCTGATGGTCGCGCTCGGCCTCGCGATCCACGAGCCCTTCCCGGGCACGACGACCCTCGGGCTGGCAATCCTCGCCGGCTTCCTCAGCGTCGCGGGGATCGTCGGGTTGTACCAGGGCCTGGCGGTCGGCCGGATGGGCGTGGTGGCGCCGGTCACCGGGCTGCTCGCCGCCAGCATCCCGGTCGCCGTCGGGTTCGTGGGGGCGGGCCTGCCCGGGCCGGAGGTCGTGATCGGGATCGCCCTAGCCCTCGTCGCGGTGATCCTCGTCTCGCGATCCCACGATCCGGATGGCCGGCCGTCGGGGATCGAGTACGGGATCGTCGGCGGGATCGGGCTCGGCCTGTTCAACGTCGCTGTTGGCGCGTTCCCGGAGGACCGCGTCGCGTGGCCGCTCGTCGCGATCAAGCTCGCGGCCCTG
>DATBPR010000175.1:0-2421 GCA_036561285.1 Candidatus Limnocylindrales bacterium
CCACGATCCGGTTCGCGAACCCGATCAGGTAGATCAGGTGGATCCCGAGCCACAGCGACCAGGCCGCGATGCCGCTCTGGCGCCCGAGCGGCCCGAGCCACGGGATGTCCGTGACACCGGCGAGGCGCCCGATGACCGCGACGTCACCCCGATTGCGATAGCGGAAGGGCGCGACGGGCTCGCCCTCGAGGCGGGCCAGGATCGCCCGCGCCGCCTGGTGGCCGCCCTGGATCCCGCCCTGGGCGACACCCGGAACGGGCCGGTCCGGCTTCCATGGCATCACGGCCGCATCGCCGACGGCGAAGATCTCGGGGTGGCCCGGCACGGTGAGATCGGGCTCGACGAGGATGCGGCCCGAGCGATCGATGGATGCGCCGGCGGCCTTCGCGACCTCACCGACGAACGCGCCGGCGAGGATCCCGGCTGCCCAGAGCACGGTCCGCGTCGGGATCGTCTCCCGGGCACCGCCGGCGACCTCGACGGTCACGGAGCGATCGTCCAGGTCGACGACGCGGGCGCCTGTCCGGACGAGCGCCCCGAGGCGCTCGAGCTGCCGTTTGGCGGATCTGGACCGGTCCGGCGGGTAGGTCGGCAGGATCCGGTCCATCGCCTCGACGAGCTGGATCCGCGCCGCCGCGGTGTCGATCGATCGGAAGTCGCGGCGGAGGGTGTCGCGGGCGATCTCGCCCAGCGCTCCAGCGAGCTCCACGCCCGTCGGTCCGCCGCCGACGAGGACGAACGACATCCACTCGGCCCGCCGGGCCGGGTCGTGCTCCCGCTCGGCCGCTTCGAACGCGATCAGGATCCGCCGCCGGATCTCGAGCGCGTCGTCCAGCGACTTCAGGCCGGGCGCGTCGCCGGACCACTCGTCATGGCCGAAGTAGGAGAAGCGGGCGCCCGCCGCGACGACAAGCGTGTCGTAGGCGATCGGACCGCCGTCCGCGAGCAGGACCTCGCGGCGCTCGAGGTCGACGCCGACGGCCTCGCCGAGGAGGACGGTCGTGTTCCGCTGGCGGCGCAGGATCGACCGGAGCGGCTGGGCGATGTCGCCGGGCGAGACCGCGCCCGTGGCGACCTGGTAGAGCAGCGGCGTGAACAGGTGGTGGTTGCGCCGGTCGACCAACGTGACCATGACGCTGTCGTCACGACCGAGGGCCTTGGCCGCCGACAGGCCACCGAACCCGCCGCCGACGATGAGCACGCGGTGGCGGCTGCTGGGCATGGCCCGTTCAGTCTAGCCCGATCGACTCCGGCTGCCGTGAACCCGATCTGACATCCCGCCGAGCACCATCACGAATGCAGCAGGCAGGAGCAGGAAGACGACCGTGTTGGCCGGGTTCGAATAGACGGCGGTCGCAACGCTCGTCTGCGAGATCGACCCATCGATGGCATTCCGCGGCGCGGTCTCGATCGCGACCAGCAAGACCCAGAACACGCCGACGGCGATCGCCGGGAGCGTCGCGAGGCGCAGCGGCCAGCCGCTCGGCCGCAGCCAGACGGCCGCCCCGGCCCCCACCATCGCCAGGACCCCGCCGATCGGGATGAGCCACGTACCCACCTCGATCCACGGCAGCAGTCCGACCCAATAGCCGTCGATCAGGCTCAGGCCGTCCTGGAGCTGCATGCCCTGGAACGAGGCCACGAGGACTGCGGCGAACCCGACCGCGATGAGCAGCAGGCCGGCGATTGCGAGACGCCAGGCGGTCGAGGCAGCCGTGACGCGCATCGGAGCTCAGAGCCGGTCGGGGACGGTGACCCTGAATCGGAGCGTGTGGCCGTGGCCGGCGAATGGGCCACCGCCGCCGGCCGACCCGAACAGCATCTCGAGCACCCGTCCCTTCGCATCGGGTGGCTCATGGAGCACGGTGACCGTCTCGGCGATCGTCGCGATCAACCCGTAGAGCCCCGATCGGATCGCCAGCCGGGACGCCTCCCCCGGACCCACCCAATCGAGATCGACCACGAACGTGCCGTCGGCGTCGGTTCCGGAGCCCCGGATCGCCAACGGGCCGGCCGCAGTCGCGGCCGCGAGGTGCGGGAGCAGGTGGAGCTCGGGCTCTTCGGCGACCCAGCCCTCCTCGTCGACGGCCGTCGCCAGTGTCTCGACGAGCGGCGCCCAGGAGCGGGCGTCGGCCTCCCCGATCCCTCGGGCATCCTCGTCCCAACGGCGGCGCCGAGACATCGCCTGCTCGCCCGCGGCTACTTGTCGCGGTCTCCGGCGAGGACGGCCTGAGCTGCCGCGAGGCGGGCGACCGGGACGCGGAACGGCGAGCACGACACGTAGTCGAGCCCGATGCGCTCGCACTTCGCGATCGACTCCGGATCGCCGCCATGCTCCCCGCAGATCCCGAGCTCGAGGCCGGGCTTCGTCGAGCGGCCCTTGTCGACCGCGATCTTCATCAGCCCGGCGACCGCGTCATC
>DATBPR010000176.1:0-4257 GCA_036561285.1 Candidatus Limnocylindrales bacterium
TCCCGGACTGCTTGGTCCCCCTCGGGCAGCCGAACGGACAGCTGCCGCAGTCGCCACAGTCCGTCGCGTTCCGCCGCGTGGGACCCGCCTCCCAGCCGAGCAGCGCCGCACCCCGCAGGATCACCTGGTCCTTCGGCGGGATGGCGGTCGACGGGCTCACGCCGAGCTCCCGCTCGATGACGGCGGCGTCGTCGTCGAACTCGGCACCGTCGACGCCCGTGACGCCGTGGTCGCGGGCCCACCCCGCGCGGACCGCGTGCGCCGCCGGAAGGCTGGTCATCCAGTTCACGACCGTCCCGCCGCCGACGGCCGTCCCGGCAAGCAGGGTGACCGAGCCGTCCCAGGTTGTGAGGAGGCCGTGGTTCAGGTAGACCCGCCGGTATGCATCGAGCTCGTCGGCCGGCATCGTGGTCTCGTCGACGAACGGTCCGGCCTCGACCACCACGACCGACAGGCCCGCTTTTGCCAGCTCCGCCGCCATCACGCCGCCACCGGCCCCCGAGCCGACGATGACGACGTCCGCCTCGAGCG
The DNA here is from genome assembly GCA_036561285.1 of Candidatus Limnocylindrales bacterium. GTDB lineage: Bacteria > Chloroflexota > Limnocylindria > Limnocylindrales > CSP1-4 > CF-46. The sequence continues at coordinate 532 of DATBPR010000176.1, forward strand.
TGACGGGCGCGTCGCCGTCGGGGAAGGCGAGCGGCCGGACGGTCGTCGGGCTCGGGGTGACCGGCGGGTGCTCCGGGACGTAGCCGATCGCGGCGTGGAGCGGGTTCGGCCGGTCCCCGGCGCCGGGATCGGCATACGCGAGGAAGGACAGCAGGCCGGCGAGCGCCTGGAACGCCGAGCGACGGAGCGGCAGCCGCGAGTGGGCCCACTCGAGGAGATAGCGCTCGCGCGCCGACGGCGGCAGATCGCGGAACGTCACGTACCGGCGGTGGAGCAGGAGATTGACCGGCCGCGACTGGATCAGCCGGAGGACGAGCCGGAGCTGACGGACCTGGGCGGGATCGGCGGCCCGCCCGAGCGCCTCGGCCGCGAGCGCCGCCCGTCGCCCGGAGCCACCGCGGACGAAGGTCTCTGCGAGCTGGGCGAGCGTGTCGAGCTCGGCCGCCGACCAGCCCGGAACGGACGCGCCGGCGGGCGCGGTCACGAGACCGGGCGGCGCCGCCGGAACGCGGCCGCCAGACCCAGGAGGAAGCCACCGGCCACGGCCGCGAGCGTGATGCCGAACGAGGCCGCCCGGGGATTGCCATTGATCACGCCGCCGACCATCACGTGCCACAGCCCGAAGGCCAGGGCGCCGAGGCAGACGACCGTGATCGCGAGGATGGCGGCCCGCCGGACGCGGGCGGACACGGTCATCGCGGATCGCTCGCGGGCCGCGTCCAGCCCTGGGCCGGCAGCGGCTCGCAGCGCAGCGGCTTGTTCTCGCGGTAGCCGAGCGCGTACTCGGCCTGGATGATCGTGTGGAGCTGGCTCGTGCCCTCGTAGATCACCGCGGCCTTGGAGTTCCGCAGGTAGCGCTCGACCGGGAACTCGTTCGAGTAGCCATTCGCGCCATGGACCTGGATCGCGTCGAGCGCGGCCTGCACCGCGTGCTCCGTGGAGTGCCACTTCGCGAGCGAGGTCTCGCGGGTGTTCCGCAGGCCCTGATTCTTGAGCCAGCCGGCCTTCCAGACGAGCAGCCGGCCCATCTCGGTCCCCGCGGCCATGTTCGCGAGCAGCTGCTGGACGAGCTGGTGCCGGCCGATCTCCTGGCCGAACGTCTGGCGCTGCTTCGCGTAGGCGAGCGAGGCGTCCAGGCAGGCCTGGGCAAGTCCGACGGCGCCCGCCGCGACGGTGTAGCGGCCCTGGTCGATCGCGCTCATCGCGATCAGGAACCCCTCGCCTTCCTCGCCGATCCGATGCTCCGCCGGGACGGCGACGTCGTCGAGGTTGACCAGCCCGGTGTTGCCGGCCCGGATCCCCAGCTTGCCGTGGAGCGTCCCGGTCGAGAGGCCGGCCATCCCGCGCTCGAGCAGGAAGGCCGTCACGCCGCGCCAGCCCTTCGAGCGATCCGTCGAGGCGAAGACGAGGAAGTGGTCCGCGATGTCCGCCAGGCTGATCCAGAGCTTCTGGCCGTTCAGCCGGTAGGCATCGCCGTCCCGCCGCGCCGTGGCGCTGAGGTTCGCGGCGTCCGTCCCGACGCCCGGCTCGGTCAGGCCGAACGTCGCCAGCTTCTCGCCCCTTGCCTGGGGGACCAGCCAGCGGCGCTTCTGCTCGTCGGTCGCCCATTGGAGCAGGGCGAGCGAGTTCAGCCCGACGTGGACGCTCTGGACGACCCGGAACGACGTGTCGGCCCGCTCGAGCTCCTCGCACAGGATCGCGAAGCTGACGTAGTCCATCCCGGCGCCGCCCCAGGCCTCCGGGACCGGCGCGCCGAGGAAGCCCTGCTCCGCCATCTTCCCGAACAGCTCGCGGGGAAATCCGCCGTCCTCGTCCCAACGCCGGATGTGGGGCAGGATCTCGGCCTCGGCGAAGGCTCGGGCCGCCTGCTGGACGAGCCGGTTCTCGTCGGTCAGGGCGAAGTCGACCATGGCCGGAATGCTAGCGGCTGGGACGGTCGGCCTCGGCGCGACTCCGGCCACGGCGCCCGCGCTGGGGCAGGGACCTCGTATCCTCGCGGCATGACCGAGACCGCGCCCGCGCGCCGCCCCATGCTGCCCGCCGACCTCGCCGGCTCCGCCGACCACCTGACTCCGATCCTCGGCCGCTACTTCGAGCGGAGCTGGAGCCATGGCGTAGGGCATCGCCTGTACGACACGAGCGGCCGCGCCTATCTCGACTTCGCGAACGGCATCGCGGTCACGGCGCTCGGGCACCACCACCCCGCGGTGACCGCGGCGATCCACGCCCAGGTCGACCGGTTGATCGGCCCGACGGGCGCGATGGGCTATGCCGAGCCGGTCGTGCGGCTGTCCTCGATGCTCGCCGACACCCTCCCCGACCCGATCGACAGCGTGATGTTCCTGAACTCGGGCTCGGAGGCGATCGACGGCGCCCTGAAGCTCGCCCGCCGCGTCACCGGGCGGCCGGGGATCGTCGCGTTCCGCGGCGGCTTCCACGGCCGGACGTTCGGGGCGACGAGCGTCACGACGTCCAACCTGAACTACCGGACCGGATACGAGCCGCTCCTGCCAGGGGTCTACTTCGCGCCCTACCCGGCCGCCTACCCGGAGTTCGACGGCGACGAGGACCTCGCCTCCGCCGCCTGCCTGCGCATCCTGGAGTCCCTGTTTGCGACCGTGATCGCGCCGTCGCAGGTCGCGTCGATCCTGATCGAGCCGGTCCGCGGCGAGGGCGGCTACAACCCGGCTGCCCCGTCGTTCCTCCGGGGGCTCCGCGCGATCTGCGACGAGCACGGGATCCTGCTCATCGCGGACGAGGTCCAGACCGGGTTCGCCCGGACGGGTCGGATGTGGGGCTTCGAGCATGCCGGGATCGTCCCGGATGTCGTGGTCATGGCCAAGGCGATCGCGAACGGCCTGCCGCTCTCGGCGATTGCCTCGTCACGGGCGTTGATGGAGCGCTGGGGCAAGAGCGCCCACGGCTCGACGTATGGTGGGAATCCCGTCGCCTGCGCCGCGGGCATTGCGGTGCTCGAGACGATCGCGTCGGAATCGCTTGTCGAGAACGCGGCGGCCCGCGGGGCGGAGCTGCGGGCCGGCCTCGACCGGATCGCGGCGGAAGAGCCGCGGATCGGCGACGTCCGCGGAACCGGGCTGATGATCGGCGTCGAGCTCGTGACCGACCGTGAGACGCGCGCGCCGGACGGGCCGCTGGCGAAGGCGCTGATCGCCCGGGCGGCCGATCTCGGACTCCTGATCCTGACCTCCGGCATGAGCGGCCAGGTCATCCGCTGGATCCCGCCGATCGACGCGACGAGCGCCGAGATCAGCGAGGCGGTCGAGATCTTCGGAGAGGCGCTCCGGACGGTCTAGGGGGCGCTGAAGACGGGGCAGCCCGGACGGGCACGCGACGGGCATGCGTCGAGGCGCCCGCCTGTCGACGACGGACGCCTCGTGCCGGATGCGAAGAGAGGACCGGGCGATCGGCCCGGTCAGGCCCGGATCAGCGGTTCTGGGCGAGAAACTTCATCACGTCGTCCAGGCGGAAGCGTCGGTCGCCCCGCTTGCAGACGCGGTAGAAGGGAAGCTCGCCGCGATCGCCGAGTCGCTTCACGGTGTTCACGTGGAGATGGAGCATCTCCGCGACTTCGGTCGCCGTGAGCATGGGACCCAGCTCGTTCACGGCCATAGAGCCCATATGGTCGTTGCCTTTCTGTAGCGTCCGCACCCGAAGGGTGGCACGGGGTGGGGTGCGGCTTGTTGATGGGCGGAGCGTATGAGTGGG
>DATBPR010000177.1:0-1965 GCA_036561285.1 Candidatus Limnocylindrales bacterium
GACCGCGATGACCTCGTTGACGCCACCGAGCCGGCAGGCGTCGATCTGGCAGATCGCGATCGCGTCCGCCTGGAGGAGCTGCTTGAACATCACCCGGTTGTGGACGTGCTCGCCGGTCGCGACCCGGACCGGGGCGACGGCCCGGGCGATCGCCGCGTGGCCGAGGATGTCGTCCGGGCTCGTCGGCTCCTCGATCCAGTACGGGTCGAACGGCGCGAGCTCGGCCATCCACGAGATCGCGACGGGGACGTCCCAGCGCTGGTTCGCGTCGACCGCGAGCATCGGCTCGGTGCCGATCTCGGCGCGGATCAACGCGGCCCGGCGGACGTCGTCCGCGACGTCCGCCCCAACCTTCATCTTGAACCGCGTCCAGCCCTCGGCCAGCGCCTCGCGGCAGAGCCGCCGGATCTTGTCGTCGTCGTAGCCGAGCCACCCGACGGAGGTCGTGTACGCCGGGTAGCCGTCGCGGAGCAGCTCGGCCTCTCGCCCGGCTTTCGTGGCGGCGAGCGGCGCGATCATCGCCAGCGCCTCGTCCCGGGTCAGCGCGTCGGTCAGGTAGCGCCAGTCGACGAGGTCGACGAGCTGCTCGGGGGTCAGGTCCACCAGCAGCTTCCAGAGTGGCTTGCCCGCCCGCTTCGCCACGAGGTCCCAGACCGCGTTGACGACCGCCGCCGTCGCGAGGTGGATCACGCCCTTCTCCGGGCCGATCCAGCGGAGCTGGCTGTCGCCGACGAGATCTCGCCAGAAGCCGCCGAGGTCGGCCTCGAGCGCCTCGACGTCGCGGCCGACGACGAGCGGCTCGAGCGCCCGGACGCCGGCGACGACCACCTCCGTCCCGCGCCCGATCGTGAACGTGAAGCCGTGTCCCTCGAGGCCCTCGCCCGCATCCGTCCGGAGGATCACGTACGCCGCGGAATAGTCCGGGTCCGGGTTCATCGCGTCCGAGCCGTCGAGGGCGCGCGACGTCGGAAATCGGATGTCGAGGACCTCGAGCGAGACGATCCGAGTCATCGGTCCTCCGTCCTGGTTCCGCGGCGGCGCCACCGCCGCGTTGCCGGCACGCCCGTCGTCAGCCCTTGAGCGCGCCGACGAGAATGCCCTTGGTGATGTAGCGCTCGAGGGCGATCGCCATCACCACCACGGGCGCGATCATGATGATGATCAGGACCGACATCGCCCACCACTGCGGCCCGCGGGTCGCGTTCTGGGCGGCGACCTGGAGGGGCATCGTCTGGGCGTTGGCGCTGGTGAGGATCAGGGCGATCAGGAACTCGTTCCAGGCGAAGATCAGGACGATCAGGAACGTCGCGACGAGGCCCGGGACGGAGATCGGCAGCACGATCGAGCGGACCACCCGGTAGACCGACGCGCCGTCCACCGCGGCCGACTCCTCGAGCTCCCTCGGCAACGAGGCGAAGTAGTCGCGCATCAGCCAGACGACGATCGGCAGGTTCGTCGCGACGTAGGTGATGATCAAGGCGGCGATGTTGTCGAGCAGGTGGACCTGCTGGAACAGCACGTACAGCGGGACCGCCACCGCGATCGGCGGCAGGATCCGTTGCGAGATCAGCCAGAACGCGATGTCGCTGTTGCCCATGGCCCGGACGAACCGCCGCCCGATGGTCTGGGCGAGGATGACGAAGATCGCCAGGGCGGATGCGAACGCGAGGACGATCGGCGCCCCGAGGGCCGCAACGACGAACGCGTAGGCCATCGACGCGATGAACAGCCCGATGATCCCGAACCGCGGCCGGTAGGTGAATCGGACGAGCGCGTACGCGGCCAGCGACCCGATCAGCAGGGCGATCAGCGAGCTCGACAGCCCGACGATCACGGTATTGATGTACGGCCGGATCGTGTCGTTGCCGATGTCGAACAGGATGTAGCTCCAGGCGTCGAGCGTCGGCTGGAAGTCGACGAATGGGATGTAGAACGGGCCCTTGTCCACCTGGTACGGCGTCTTGA
>DATBPR010000178.1:0-1693 GCA_036561285.1 Candidatus Limnocylindrales bacterium
CCGAAGTTGCCGCCGCCGCCGCGGATTGCCCAGAAGAGGTCCGGATCGTGCTCGTCGTCGACGAGCCGGATCTCCCCGTCGGCCGTCACGATCTCCGCGGCCAGCAGGCTGTCGATCGTCAGGCCCTGCTTCCGGACCAGGTAGCCGACCCCGCCTCCGGTCGTGATCCCGCCGATCCCGACGGAGCCCGTGTCGCCGAAGCCGACCGAGAGCCCGTGCTCGACGAGCGCCGACGTGACCTCGATCGCCGTCAGCCCGGCGCCGGCCCAGGCCGTCCGCCCGGGGACGTCGACGTCGAGCTGGGTCAGCTCGCGCAGGTCGATCACGATGCCACCCTCGGTCGAGGAATGGCCGGCGCCGCTGTGGCCGCCGCTCCGGACCGCGATGTCGAGGCCGAGGTCGCGGGCGGCCGCGATGGCCGCGGCGACGTCCGCGGCGTCGGCAACGCGGATGATCGCGCCCGGATGCAGGTCGAATCCGCCCACGACGATCATGCGGGCGCGGTCGTAGTCGGCGTCATCGGGGCCGATGACGCGGCCGCGGACGCGGTCGCGCAGCACGGCGGGGACGTTGGCGAGGGCGGTGTTCGTGCTCATGGGGATCCTCCACGAATGGGCTGGGTCGTGGTGTTCGGGCGCTGATCGTGATGACGACAGCCGGGAGCCGAATTCATCGGTTCGAGGACTGGAACGCGGCCACCGACCGATGAGTTGCCGGCGGCTTCGTCGTCAGAGCCAGCAGGAGGTCGCGGTTGACACCGTCCGAGCCTGTGCCCGCGCACGCCGCGCTGCGCGCTCCTGCGTCCGGTGTGGTCGACGTGGACGTCGCCTCCCTGACGTCGTGCGACCTCGGGACCGTCGACCGGCTGGCGCGCTGCGCGCTCGCCGCGCGCCGGCAGGGCCTGCGGATCCGGCTCGTCGGCGCCTCGCCGGAGCTGGCCGAGCTGGTGGCCCTCAGCGGCCTGACCCGGGTGATCCCGGCCGCGCCGGAGCGTGACCGCGACGACGACCCCAGGGACGAGGGCTCGGGCTAGTCGACGTGGGCGGGGAGCCCGAAGAGCGGAAAGAACCGCTCCGTGTCGAGAAAGAACGTGATCGCCTTGATCCGCGTTCCGTCGAGCTCGAGGACCTGGAGCGACCACGGGGCTCGGCCGCCGTTCGGGTCCGGCTTGTACTGGCCGAAGGCCGGCATCCCGTTCGCCCGGGTCGGGATCAGCTTCGAATCGCGGCAACCGTTCCCGGGCCCGACGCACCACTTGACGATGTCGTCGTGGGTCTGGAGCCACATGTCGTACGGCGGCATCGACCACTCGGCGTCCTCGCGGAGCAGCGAAGTGAGCGCGCTCATGTCGTAGTCCTCGAACGCGCGGACGTAGCGGTCCAGCAGTGCCTGTTGCGCCTCGTCGAGCGGCGGCGCCGGGTTCGACGGATCCAGATCGCGGCTGCCGAGCGTCGCCCGCGCCCGCTGGAGCGCGCTGTTGACGGACGCGACGGTGGTGTCGAGCAGCTCCGCGACCTCGTCGGCGTGCCAGTGGAGCACCTCGCGCAGGATCAGCACGGCCCGCTGGCGCGGCGGCAGGTTCTGGAGCGCCGCGACGAACGCGAGCCGGACGGACTCGCGGGCGATCGCGACCTCGGCCGGGTCCGACACCTCCGGAACAACCCGGGCATCCGGGACGGGTTCGATCCAGACG
>DATBPR010000179.1:0-2065 GCA_036561285.1 Candidatus Limnocylindrales bacterium
CTTCGTCCAGTGCGTCGGGGCGAGCATGCAGATGATGCTCAACATCGCCGGCCCGAACGACCGGACCGCCGCGACCCAGCGCCGGCTCCAGGTCCTCGCCCGCAACCTGTCCGGCCCGACGCGTGCCGGGTTCGAACGGAAGGGCGCGAGCGTCCGCGGCTGGTCGGCGGGTCTCAACGAGCTCGGCGCGGGCCCGTTCCGGCTCGTCGGCGTCACCAGCCTCGAAGAGGCCATGCGGCTCGCCGCCACGGCCATCCGGACGACGGGCAAGCCCGTCGGGCTGCTCATGTGGGCCGGCCGTCACGCCTGGGTGATGAGCGGCTTCGACGCCACGGCGGATCCGGGAAGGACGTCGACGTTCAAGGTCACTCGGGCGATCGTGATGGACCCGCTCTACCCATATGGATCCACGAAGTGGGGCCGCAGCCCGCGGCCGGGCGAGGCGATCACGACGGCAACGCTCGGCAAGCAGTTCGTCCCGCGCCGGCGGGGGACGTGGGCGGGCGCCGTCGCCGGCACGGAAAGCACGGCCACGATGAACGCCCTGGCCGGGCGCTACGTCCTGGTCCTGCCCATCCAGTCGATCGCGGTCTCGCGCCTGTCGAGCGTCGCCTTCTGAACCAGCGCGGAGGCGAGCGGCCGATGAGATCTCCCGGCCGGCGTCGTCTCCTCGGTGTCGCTCCATCGTCGTTCCAGCCCGAGGTACTGCCGTGGATCCGTGGCCGAAGCGGCTCTCCGCCATCACCCTCTTCACCGAGGACCTCGCGGCGACGAAGCAGTTCTATGCGGACGTGTTCGGCGTCCGCCTGATCTTCGAGGACCCGAGCTCGGCCGTCTTCACCTTCGGGAACACGGTCGTCAATCTCCTCGACGTCGCCGCCGTGCCGGAGCTCATCGAGCCGGCGACGATCGGCGAGCCGACCAGCGGCCCGCGCTCCGTGATGACCCTGGACGTCGACGACGTGGACGCGGTCTGCGCCGAGCTCGCCAAGCGCGGAGTCGCCCTCCTGAACGGCCCGATGGACCGGCCATGGGGCCCGCGGACGGCCAGCTTCCGCGACCCGACCGGCCACCTCTGGGAGATCGCCGGGCCGGCGCAGCCGGCGGGATGACGCGAGGCCGCGGTACCGTGCGGGCATGACGACGATCCCGCTCATCCTCGACGTCGACACCGGCATCGACGACTCCCTGGCGCTCCTCTACGTCGCGGCGAGCCCGGAGGCGGAGCTGGTCGCCGTGACGTGCGTCGGCGGCAACGTGGACGCCCGGCAGGTCGAGCGGAACACCCGGGCGGTGATGGAGCTGGCCGGCCGGAGCGACGTCGAGGTCGCCCTGGGCCGCGAGCGGCCGCTGGTTCGCCCCGTGGAGACGACGCCGGAGACGCACGGACCGCAGGGCCTCGGCTACGCCGAGCTGCCGCCGGCGACGCGGCCCCTGAGCGAACGGAATGCCGTCGACCTGTTCATCGACGAGGCGCGCCGCCGGCCGGGCGAGATCACGCTCGTCACCTGCGGGCCCCTGACGAACCTCGCCCTGGCGGTGCTGCGGGAGCCGGAGCTGCCGCGCCTCCTCCGCGGCTGGGTCCTGATGGGCGGCGCCTACCGCCATCCCGGCAACACCGCCCCGACGACCGAGTGGAACATCCATTGCGATCCGGACGCCGCGAAGATCGCCTTCGCCGCGTTCGGCGAATCAGCCACGACTCATGGGCACCCGCGACCCGTCGCCCTGGGCCTCGACGTGACCGAGCAGGCGACGATCTTCCCGGACCATGTCGTTGCCCTCGCGAGGGCCGCCGGCAGCACGCCGGACGACTCGATCGCGCTCGCCCGCGGCGAGGACCCGATGCGGGCGAGCTGGTCGGTCGCGAGCAACCCGATCGTCCGCTACGTCGCCGACGCGCTGCGCTTCTACATGGAGTTCCACGCCCGGTACGACGGGTTCTACGGGGCGTTCATCCACGACGCGCTGGCCGCGGCGGCAGCCCTTGACCCGGGCCTCATGACGACGAAGGCGGTGACGGTCGACGTCGAGATCGGCGGAACGCTGACGACCGGCGAGACCG